>NZ_JFHJ01000258.1:0-2493 GCF_003666285.1 Mesotoga sp. HF07.pep.5.2.highcov
ACCGAAAGGATTGGCCTTTCCTGCAACCAAATCACCTCATATTCATTTTTCGCGTTATCACCCACGGAGTTAATGAATGCTACTGTATAATTATTACATATATTTGCACATAATATCAAGTGGCCGGGGGCGGTGTATGTTAGAAGCAGTAAGGGAAATATGGTTTGTAGAAGGTACTACCTACATCAAAATATGTTACGGAAATGTTTTTGTTGATGGTGAAGCGGGACAACTTGGAGACCGTGGAGAGGTAGATTCTTTCAAAATAAAATCTGTGAAGAAAATTGGAGACGAGGTTGTCTTAGAAATCGATGGAAAGATTGAAAAGAATAGTGGCGAAATGGTAGATATTAGGATCGATGAGGAAAGAAGAATAGATATCTCACAGCAACACACAGCTCAACACCTTCTTTCTGCTGTCTTTCTAAGCGAAATGGATGCCGAAACCGTAGGATTTCAGATGGGCGAGGAGTACACAACTATCGATCTCTCACTTGGAATTCTTAAGGATGATATGATCGATTATGTAGAGAGGCTTTGCAACAATTTTATCGGTGAGGATCGTGCGGTAAGGAAATTTGTTGTCGATAGGTCTGAAATCCAAAAATACCATCTTAGAAAAGAGATCAAGAGAGAGATCACTGAAAGCGAAAGAGAGATAAGACTTGTCGAAATAGACGGGATAGACCTAAGTGCCTGCTCGGGTCTTCATGTGGAACGTACTGGCCAGATGAGTTTATTGAAGATTTTGAAACACGAGAAAGTGAAAGGGTCGCTCACCAGAGTCTATTTTGTTGCAGGGAAAAGGGCTTTGAATGATTATTTCACTAAACATAAATTGATCACAAATTCCTCCCTCTTACTAACGTGCAGTTATTTGGATCTGACGGATAGAATTGCGTCTCTAATTGATGAAATCAGACAAGACAATTCGAAAATCAGGAGCTTTTCTGAAAGACTGGCGGGTTATGTTGCAAGAGAGATAAACGGATCAAAGTCACGAGTTATCTTTCTTGAGGATGAAGAGAGTATACTCGCTTCGATTCCAAGATTTGTCACACTTGAGGAGTATCTTATCATTGGAAAGTCTGATGATAGAATCCTTCTTTTCTGTAAAGGATACGATTGCCGAGAGGTTCTCACCAGGATAAAAAAGGAGTTCGAGGTCAAGGGTGGATCCGGCAAAGAGAGAGGCCAATTTGTTTTCGACGGTGAGTTTGCCTCAATAAAGGAGCTGATTGAGAATAGCTATTGATTATCTAGAAGAAGTTGGTGAGCGATTTGAAGACAAGAGTACCCCCAAACAGCATTGAATCGGAAGAGGCGGTAATTGGAAGTATCTTGATAGATCCAGATGTTGTTCCAGATGTCATGGAACTCCTCACAGGCAGGGATTTTTACTCACGAAAGAATCAGCTAATTTTTTCCACGATGGAGAAGCTTTTCGATGAAGGAAGCCCTGTAGACATAGTTTCGGTGACGGAAAGACTGAGGACCGGTGGAGTTCTTGAGGAAGTTGGGGGTGAAGTCGAGCTGGCAAAGCTAGCCGATGTCGTTCCAACCTCTGCGAATTTCTTTTATTATGGTAAGACAGTAAAGGAGAAGTCATTACTTCGATCGCTCATAGCGGCGGCAAGTTCGATTGTCGAAAACGCATACGAAGGAGAAGACACGGACGAGATCCTGGACAACGCTGAGAAAGCTATTTTTCAAATCACCGAAGCCCAGATATCCAAAACCTATCAGCACATTGGAAAGATAATGCATGAACTGTTTCACAATCTGGAAAGGTTGAAAGAAAACGCCCTTACAGGAAGAATTACCGGAATAGCATCTGGGTACAGAAGACTCGACCAAGTCACTACAGGATTTCGACCATCCGATCTCGTCATTGTTGCATCTCGACCTTCTATGGGTAAAACTGCCTTTGCTTTGAGCCTGGCGAGCAACATGGCGCTGAAGTTTCAGCTACCGGTAGCTGTTTTTTGCCTAGAAATGTCCAAAGAACAGCTTGCACAGCGGTTGTTGTGTAATGTGACGAATTTTGAGCTCTCTCGCTTCGCGCCGGAGATATCGGAAGCGAGGAGTGGAAAAGGCTAACAAATGGAGCCAGTACTCTCCAGACCGCGCCAATAATCATTGACGATGAGCCATCACTTGATCCTAGAACCTTGAGAGCCAAGGCAAGACGGATAAAGATGGAACACAACATTCAGGTTCTATTTGTCGATTACCTTCAACTAATGCATACTAAAAGCAGATCGGACAACAGGCAGCAGGAAATCTCGGAGATTTCGAGATCTATGAAGCTCCTCGCAAGGGAATTGAACATCACTGTTGTTGCTCTTTCGCAGCTTTCAAGGGCAGTGGAGCAAAGAGAAGATAAAATGCCGCGTCTAAGTGATCTTCGTGAATCGGGAGCCATAGAACAGGATGCCGATACCGTTATGTTTCTTTACAGAGAGGACTACTACAAAGACAAGAGTGAGGTCA
>NZ_JFHJ01000313.1:0-4428 GCF_003666285.1 Mesotoga sp. HF07.pep.5.2.highcov
CATAGTCTCAAGAAATCAGAGCGGATTTGTACTTGAGAATCGGCCTATCGAGATCCTCGGCAGTCTAACACGAAAGACTTTGTGATTACCTGGGGTTGTATTATGGCTTAAGGCAGAAGATCGTATCGGAAATCAGATCAACCTTTGACAGAACCAGCAAGAAGCCCTCTCAGAAAGTACTTTCCGAGTAATATGTAGACTATCAATGTTGGGAGAGCGGCCAGCAGCGCGCCGGCCATCTGGACATTCCACTCGACAACCTGACTCCCCGCTAGATTCACAAGGGCAACGGTAATCGGCTGTTTTGTGGGGTCGCTGGTAACGGTCACAGCGAAAAGAAACTCATTCCAGATATTCGTGAATTGCCAAATGACTACTACTACAAAACCAGGGAGGGATATAGGAAAGAGAACCTTCAGATATGTCTTGAATATGCCTGCTCCATCTATGTTGGCCGCTTCGATTAATTCCGTAGGCACTTCGCTGTAATAGTTCCTGAAAATCAAAGTGGTTATCGGCAGACCGTAGACCACGTGAACCAATACCAATCCCCAAATTGAACCGTAAAGTCCAATATCCTGGAGGAAGCGAATCAGAGGAAAAAGAACACTCTGATAAGGAATAAACATTCCGAAAAGAACGAGTGCAAAGAGAAGATCTGAGCCCCTGAACTTCAGTTTAGACAAAACATATCCGTTTATCGATCCAACGATTGCCGAAAGAAGCGTCGCAGGGATGACCAGCAGAAACGAGTTTCTTAAGTTGGGTGCAAGGCGACTGAAGGCCTTGGCAAAACCATCGAAGGAAAGGTCGTTCGGAGGAAACCACATTCGCTCAAGACCCACTTCTTTCAGGGGTTTGAGACTTGTTGCCAATAACACATAGATCGGCATCAGAAAGAATAACGCAAAAACCGTCAGAAGGGCATAGATTAGAATCCTCTTGATCATATTCTCTTCTCCTTTCTGAAGGCAGAAGCAAGGTAAGGAATTATGACCACAGCAACCATCAGAAGCATGATTATCGCTATTGCTGAGCCAGTAGCATATTTGTTCGCTCTGAAAGTGGTTTCGAACATGTAGATGGCAGGCACGTCGGTCACGTTGTTTGGACCACTGCCGGTCATAGCGTAAACAAGATCAAAGATCTTCAGTGAGATGTGGCCTAGAATAATCATTGCGCTTAAAGTTATCGGTCTCAGAATCGGAAACTTGATCTTCCAGAAGATCTGCCAGCCGGTCGCGCCATCAACTTCGGCAGCCTCTACCAGATCCTGGGATATTCCACGAAGCCCCGCAAGGTACATGGCCATTGTGTAACCTGACATCTGCCATACGGCTGCGATTATCACCGGAATCAGTGCAAAGTTGAAATTGAGGAAACTCTCAGTGCTGGTGAACCACCTCCATTGAAGAAAATCCAGCCCCACCAGACTGAATAGAAGGTTCATACCCTGAGGATTGCTTGGTAAGATTCCCGGAGCGAAGATCCATCTCCAGACTGCGCCTGTCACAACAAATGAAAGCGCCATGGGAAACAGGTATATATTTCTAAAAATGCCTGATCCCTTGAGGTTACGATCAATCAGTACCGCCAAAACAATCCCAAGCAGAAGACAACCGAGAATAAAAAAAAGGGTGAAATACAGAGTGTTCCACAGATCGGTCTGAAACCTCGGATCTTCGAAAAGTCTGAAATAATTCCTCAATCCAACAAATTCGAATTCGCCTTTAAGAAGCCTAGCAAAGCTATTCCAGTTGGAAACAGAAGTTCTACCAGTCCAACCAATGAAGAAATAAACGAAAACTCCTATTGCCGCAAAGGTCGGAGAGAGAATGAGAAAGGAAATGATCCCTCGTTTTGTCTTCCTTTTGATATGGAACACCCCCAAGAATGGGGCCTGCAGATGCAGGCCCCACTTTGCAAGGATTAATAGATGTAATCTTCAGCAGCGCTTTTTATGGCACTCAGAAAAGCTGCTCTGTCTTTTGTAGTAATGAAGATGTTTACTGCATCGTTCAGCTCCGTTATAAAGCCTTCAGGCGCAGCAGATCCATGTGCTATAGAAGGACAAAGAGCGTTTGTAGAAAAGTCCTCCATAGACCACGTCAGGTAAGGATCGTAGAGTGATTTGTCTGCATCCAGTCTTGCAGGAATCGAACCCTTTATCGGGTTGAAGGCATCTTGACCTTCGACTGAGGCAACTATTTCGAGCCACTTAAGAGCGTTTTCTCTGTTTGGTGCGCCCTTTGGCAAGCCAAATGTATCCGTTACCACCATAAAGGAGCCCTCGGTTCCTGGAACTGCCATCCAGCTGAACTCCACGCCCGGAGTCCATCCTAGAGTCTTCAAATATCCTTCGGCCCAGTCTCCCATGACGTTGAAGGCAGCCTTTCCATCGAAGACCATCCTTGTTGCATCCTGCCAGGTGAGAGCAGCATGGTCTTCGTTTACATACTTAATCAGTTCTTCGAAAATTACTATGGCCCTTTCAATTCCTGGATCTTCGAAACTTGTTGTTCCATCCCATAAGCCATTGTACTTATCTGGTCCCAGAGCCGAAAGCAACACGGTCTCAAAAAGATGACCGGCCTCCCACTTGTCTTTATCGCCTAAAGAAAGTGGTATGAAGCCTGCCTCCTTGATTTTTGCACAAACTTCGAGAAAACCCGGTCCGTCGCTTGGAACCTCATCGATTCCGACCTTCTCAAGAATCTCGTTGTTAATAAAGACAACATTTCCCCTGTGCACATTCACGGGAATTGAGTAAACTTCACCTTCGTAACTGCAGATAGTCATAATATCCTTCGGGAATTTATCAAGTATTCCCCAGCTCTCTAAGATGTCAGTCAGTGGCTCCATCATTCCCGTAATTACGTAGGTGTCGATTAGTTCCATTCCTCCGTGGACCTGGAATGAGTCAGGAGGATTGCCGCCAAGCATTCGTGTCTTCAAAACTGCTTTTGCGTTTGTGCCTGCGCCTCCTGCGACCGTTGCGTTGATTATCTCCACGTCGGGGTACTTTGCTTTGAAGACCTCATAAATGGCAGCGAGTCCTTCTTCTTCGCCTCCACCCGTCCACCAGCTAAAGATCTCCACACTTCCTGAAGCAAAGAGCAGACTCACGGACAAAAGAAGAACTGCCAGCAAACTTTTTCTCATTTAAACACCCCCTGTTATTCGGCATACAGCCGTACGGTTATCTTCTTCGCCCTTCAGACCAAACTAGCCTCTACTTGAGATTATACTACCGTTAACAATATAATAAGCAACTTGAAAAAAGGGGAGTAAAGATTACAGATTGAACTGTTCCTCCTAAATAATTGCTCGAACATCTGACTGAGTTCAACACAACGAAGATTGATCACATTTTGGAACCTGGAACAGAATTTTTGAATCGGAGGTTTTCTCAGCCAACACTTATAATGGTATTATTTAGTGAATAGAGACGAGGAGGGATTACTTTGTCATCAGTGAATATTTCCATTATCGGTGCAGGAAGTGCTGTGTTTTCTCTCAGATTGGTGAGCGATCTTTGTAAAACGGAGGGTCTTTATGGCAGTAAGGTCACATTGATGGATATAAACCAAGATAGACTTGATGCCGTTTACATTCTTGCATCGAGGTTTGCAGAAGAGATGAATGCCAATCTCGAGTTTTCAAAGACTACTGTGCTGGAAGAAGCAATCAAAGGGAGAGACTTCGTTGTAAACAGCGCTTTGATTGGAGGACATGATTTTCTGGATAGAGTTAGAGCGATCGGCGAAAAGCACGGTTATTTCAGAGGCATAGATTCACAGGAATTCAACATGGTATCCGATTACTATACTCTTACAAACTGGAATCAACTCTCGTTTTTCCTGAAAATCGCGAAGCTTATGGAAAGACATGCACCTGACGCCTGGTTGCTTCAGGCTGCAAATCCTGTCTTCGAAGGAACTACGCTAATCAGAAGATATTCTAGTATTAAGATGGTTGGCTTTTGTCACGGACATTATGATGTCCGTGAAGTAGCAGAAACCTTAGGCATACCAATAGAGGAAGTAGACTGGCAGGTTGCCGGTGTGAACCATGGAATCTGGCTTAACAGATTCAAAAGAAACGGTGAGGATCTCTACGCTTTGATTCAAAAGTATGCAGCTAACTATGATCCAAGGAGATTCAAACCTATCAACCCTTTCAATGTTCAGATGTCTCCGGCGACAATTGACATGTACAGATTCTATGGACTGGTTCCAATAGGAGATACGGTTCGTAACAGCGGCTGGAAACACCACTACAATCAAGAGACTCTCGTAAAATGGTATGGGGCTCCATGGGGCAGTCCTGATTCCGAACCTGGCTGGCAATGGTACAAAGAACAGCTTGGACAGGTGACAGGTGCTACTGTGGCACTTGCCAAGGCAATCGAGCAGTTCCCCGAGGCAA
>NZ_JFHJ01000672.1:0-2440 GCF_003666285.1 Mesotoga sp. HF07.pep.5.2.highcov
TAATTCAAAATCCGCCCCGTAAGCCGTAAAGGGGCCAAGCGCACCCGATATTGTGTAGCTAAGTGATCTAACATTCGATGCATTTTCAGTGTCCATGTAGTATTGAAGCATCCCTGCCATTCCATCATCTGAATCCTCAAAGAGATGCAGGTAGAGAGCACGTTGATTTGAAGAGGGAGAGGCAACCGTAGTCAGTTCAACGAAGTGCGTTGAGAAAGCTGAATTAGTTATCCCATACAAATCAGAAGGACTGCCAAATCCCGAATCATACTCTACTGCAAGGATACCATTTCCACCCGTTTGAAGCTGGAAGGGATTCATTGCCACAGTAACAACACAAAAAAACACAACGATCAGAATCAGGAGCTTCTTCATCTTATCACCCCATACGTTCTTCAGAAGTCTTAAGGTTCTCTGTTTGAATTAGGCCAGTCTCAATACAATGTTCTTTGAATTCGGCCAGTCTGTCGTCAAGTATAGCTTGTCGGATCCTTTTCACAAACTGCATAAGAAAACTAATATTGTGATAGCTTAACAGGATCTTTCCAAGAATCTCATCCCTTATGAAAAGATGGTGTATGTATGCTCGGCTGTATGTCGAGCAAACCTTGCAACTGCAATCGGGATCAACGGGTCTCTTGTCTTCCTTGTTTGTTGAGGACTTAAGATTGATTCTTCCATTCGATGTCAAAGCCGCTCCATGCCTTCCTAACCTGGTTGGAAGAACACAGTCAAACATATCTATGCCGTTTTCAACGGCGGCCATTATGAGTTCTGGAGAACCTATCCCCATCAAATACCTTGGTCTTTCTTCAGGTAACAAATTTACAGATCCCGACAAAATTCTTTCCGTCGTTTGGAAATCCTCTCCAACGCTCAGTCCGCCAAGAGCGAAACCTTCAAAATCAAGTGAAGTAATTCTAGCGGCACTTTCTTCCCTCAGGTCACTAAAAAAGCCCCCTTGGACTATACCAAAGAGAGACTGCATACTTTGCCCTTTGTGAGAAAGCAGAAATCTCTCCGCCCAAATCGTAGTTCTCTTTACTGACTGTCTTACATAGTCTTTGTTTGCGCTTGGTTCAACACACTCATCGAAGGCCATGGCAATATCCGATCCAATCGCCTCCTGAATCTCTGAAGAAAGCTCAGGAGTAAAGAAGAGTGCTCTACCATCAAGAGGCGACCGAAACTTTACCCCATCGTCGGTAATCTTTTTTTCTTTTAGAGAGAAGACCTGGAATCCACCGCTGTCAGTCAGAATCGAATGTTTCCACGACATAAATTTATGAAGCCCACCAAAGTTCCTGAGAACATTCAGCCCGGGACGTAAGAAAAGGTGAAACGCGTTTCCAAGTATGATCCTCGCGTCAAGCTCCTCCAACTGATCTTGCCATAATCCCTTAACTGTTCCGTTTGTGCCAACAGGCATAAAAACCGGAGTTTCGAATTCACCGTGAGGCGTGACAATTACCCCGGTTCTAGCTTTTGATTCCGTACTCTTTGCCTTGAGTTTCAGTTCAACCATTACGTTTCCCGATTATCTCAATTATCTTGTTGTATGAGGAATCAATCTGTTTTTCAAGTTGTTTCATCTCTTCGTTTATCCATGCACCGTAATCAGGGTCCTTTAGGGATTTCATATTAATCATGACATTTGCCTTGGCGATTCTATGAACTGCAAGAAGAAGATGGGCAGCACTCTCCGCATCTGAAAGAACACTGGAGTTGCCCCATTTCGCGAGACGTTCAACATTTACGATAATGTTTTTACATCTCCTGGCAAGGTCAAAAGGGACCTCGATAGCTGTCTTTAAGGCTTGCTGAATTTTCATTTCTCTTGCATTCTTTTCATCATCGGTAGCCTTTGGTAACTTATACGCAGATAACACCTGATCAAAAGCCTGAATATCTCGGTTCATCAAGTCACACAGATAATTGCTTTCCGATTCGAATACCTCTAAACAAGATTCCATGTGACCTTCTACGTCTTCATAACCCTTTTTTCCAATAGTGAGATTTGCAACCATGGAGCCAAGAGAGGCTGCGAGCGCTGCCACAACTGCTCCGACTGCTCCCCCACCAGGAGTTGCGGATTTTTCAGCGACTTTCTTCAAGAAGTCCTTTAACGATAATGTGCAGAAATCCATCTCAATAACCCCCCCAATTCTCTTTTGATCCTTCTGACACAATATTGATCCCTGAACTAGTACCAATCCTGCTTGCTCCGGCAGAAATCATTGCGAGAGCTTCCTCTCTCGATTTAACCCCTCCGGAAGCCTTAACTTTGCAAGCGTCTCCCACGACGAATTTCATTAACGATACATCATCTACCGTGGCCCCTCCGCCGGAGAAACCGGTCGAGGTCTTCACAAAGGCGGCACCTGCTTCTCTCGAAATAACGCAAGCAACGATCTTTTCTTCTTCTGTGAGGAGCGATGTT
>NZ_JFHJ01000558.1:0-1089 GCF_003666285.1 Mesotoga sp. HF07.pep.5.2.highcov
CCTTATGATGGGGATATTGACTTTGAAATTCCTTCGTTGATTCTTGCACTATCAAGAGCGACCGGTTCAAGAAGCTCTACAGTGGTTGAAGGGGTTCAGATTACTGCTTTGCATATGGATAATCTCAAAGAAAAGTGCTACTTAATAGTAGTCGGAGAGTTTCTTGAAGACAATTCTTACAGGCTCTTGAAAACGATTGTAGAGTCTTATGAGGTAGAACTATGATTGAATTCTCTTTCAGACCTGAAAAGCCCATAGATCTGGATTCAACACTGGATTGCGGCCAAACATTTAGATGGGTTAAAGATGGGGAATGGTGGAAGGGTGTAGTCCGAGATACTGTCCTCTTCATAAAGAAAAGTCTGGGCGAGATCACGGTAAAGTCATCTTCCAATTCTCTTCTTGGAAGGGAGATTTCTACGGGTATAATACACTATCTTGGTCTTGAAGACGATCTTGACGAAATTCATTCGACTCTCAGGAGAAGGCTTAGTAAATTCGATGAGGAAGCTAGATTCATTTCGGAGAAGGCAATATCTGAGGCCAATGGTCTTCGCATACTCAGACAGGACCCATTCGAAATGGTAGTAGAATACATTCTTTCAACTAGAAATAGCATCCCGATGATTCGCTGGATGAGTGATAGCCTGTCTGCCGCGTTCCCCGAGAACAGGGTCGACTTCTGTGGAGAGACGTTTTACAAGTTCCCTACTCTAGGTCAAGCAAAGCTCATTTCGGAAGAATTGCTGACTAATCTCAAAATTGGATTCAGAGTGCCATGGCTAATGAAACTTTTCTCAAGAATTGATCAGGAGTCTTATTTTTCGCAGCTCATACCACTGACTGTTGAAGAAAAGCTGGAAGAGCTTACAAGGCATGATGGTATAGGCTACAAAGTGGGAAGTTGCGTTGTCTTATTTGCTTACGGCGAACTTAACGCATTCCCCGTTGATATTTGGATCAGCAGAGTCATGAAGGACATATATGGTATTGAAGGCTCGACAAAGAAGATCATGCAGTTTGGAATGAACTCTTTTTTTCCTTACGGTGGATACTATCAGGAAGCACTGTTTAGATATTACAGAACTC
>NZ_JFHJ01000252.1:0-12652 GCF_003666285.1 Mesotoga sp. HF07.pep.5.2.highcov
CAACACCAGAGAAGAGCTGGATTCACTGATAATGGGTTTCGTTGAAGGAATTGTGCCCGATTATCAAATGGCAGCATGGTTAATGGCTGTTTACTTCAATCACCTTAATGCAGAAGAGAGGTTCCATCTCACTGAAATTATGATAGAGTCTGGTGATCGGATTGATCTTTCGTCTATCAAAGGTCGAAAAATCGATAAACACTCTACCGGTGGGGTTGGCGACAAGGTTACTCTAGTTGTTGGACCTATTGTAGCAGCCGCCGGCCTAGTTTTTGCTAAATTGTCTGGAAGAGGGCTTGGTCATACCGGTGGGACAATCGACAAACTTGAATCAATTCCAGGCTTTGTGACTTCACTGGACATAGAACAATTCAAAAGGCAGGCCGAGCGCATTGGTATAGCCCTTGCAGGTCAGACAGCGCAAGTTGCAGTTGCGGACAAGAAACTTTATGCTCTTCGAGATCTTACAGCAACTGTTGATGAGATCTCGCTAATTGCGTCAAGCATAATGAGCAAGAAACTCGCAGTAGACTCGGATGGAATTCTCCTTGATGTCAAGATTGGTACAGGAGCCTTCATGAAAGATCTGGGTGGTGCCAAAACGCTTGCAAGAGCTATGATTGATTTAGGAAGAAAGAACAGAAGAGCCACGAAGGCTGTAATTAGCGATATGAACCAGCCGCTGGGCGTTTCAGTGGGGAATTCCCTTGAAGTTGTTGAAGCCATCGATACCCTTAAAGGACGCGGTCCACAGGATTTTAGCTCTCTGTGTAGAATAATCGCGGGTCAGATGCTCGTAGCGGGCGGGATGAAAAGCGAGGCAGAAGCATTGAGGACTGTCGATAGACTGATACTCTCCGGCGAGGCACTGAGGAAATTCGATGAATTTGTCTACGCTCAAGGAGGCCCAGAAGGATTTTCCGAAAGTTATGCAGTTCATTTCAAAGAGGCCGAAATTGTTGAGGAAGTCAGGACAAGTGTAAGCGGATACGTACAATCAGTTGATGCGGAGTCGATTGGACTGATCTGCATGAGGCTGGGTGCTGGAAGAGAACGTAAGGAAGACGTTATTGACCCATCGGTGGGAGTAAGAATCTTGAAAAGAATTGGTGATAGGGTCGAGAAAGATGAAGTTATCGCAGTTATTTATGCAAATGACAAAAGAAATGCCGATAATGAGGCTAAGAGGCTTGTTGATAGCTTTGTCATTTCAGAGCAGAAAACATCCCCTCCTCCAATAGTTTACGAAGTGATCTAAGGAGTGCATTATATGAAACGCATTATCTTTATTTGTTTTCTTCTCATTTCATTGGTCTCATCAGCAAAGAATCTGATATACCTTGATGAAAGAGGGCAGACGAGGGTCTTTACCAACTCCGTTGTAACTGACCGATCTATGGACTTTGTAAAACTTGATATTATCGGTGAGCTGATAAGAGGAGTAGTTGTCTCTCAATCACTTCGTCAGGAAGAGACAATAATGATTCTCCCTTCGGGAATAATTGTTTCTCTATCTCACGAGACAAAAAGGGCAACCGTGGAATTTGGAAGTGAATTTGACAACTCGATGATCTTTAAGGATGGCATGGTCTACATTAATGCCGAGCTACTTGCCGCAATTACCGACAAGTCTTTCTTCAGCGAGACTGAGGCACTGATACTCTATGCGCAGCCTGTAACGATAAAAAGCATTGTGAACAGGCCTGAATCTGTTTCAATTACTCTGGATAGAGACGTTCTCCCGGATTTTTTCACTGTCTGGTGGACAGGAAGCGGTTCTCTAGCTTTAACCTTGAAGCCGGCAAAAATCGATCCTTTTCTGGATGCAGAAGGAGTGACAGTGGCCACGGGAAGGGGGTTTGTAAAGATATCCGTGGAGAAACCCTGGCCAGACGTAGAATATGAGATTACAGGGAGAACCCTCACTCTCATGGGAAAAAGCGGCATAGGGAGAACGATAGAGCAGGAAACGAGTACGGATTTCAGCTTGAATATTTTTGAATCCTATTCAGGTGGCCAGAAATTTACTATGTCTTACCTTGAAATGAACGGCTCCAGCTTCTCTTTTGGCGTTCAACTTGCGAACAATGGGATTGGTGGCCTCGAAAAGGCAACTGATGTATTGCGAGAGAGTGGTTCAGAGATTATGATAAACGGCGGCTACTTCGACCAGAATCAAAACCTCCCCATTGGTCTTCTTGTTCAAAACGGAAAAGTCTTAGGTCTCCCAAGCCTGGGAAGACCGGCGATATATTTCACTGAAGATGGAAAAACATATGTTACAAGGATGGACATATTGTACCTCGCAAAATTCGATGATCGGTTTGTTCAGATTACGGGTGTTAATTCTCCATACAGAGGCGAAGCAGTGCTGTACACCGATGAATACCGTAACAGCATTCCAGAGTTCGATGACTTCACTTATCTGGTGGTAAAGGATGGAAGGATTGTAAAGGAAGGATTTTCATCAAAGGTGGAGAAAGATACTGATTTGCTGGTTCTTTCACCATCATCTTTGCAGAAAATTGGAGATACTGCTTTTATAGGCAGATCGGTTTCCTTTGAACTAATGAATTCATTTGGCGTGAAGATCACCGGAGCAGTTGAGGGTGGACCCATGATAATTCATAATGGGAGACCGGTCACTGATTATGAGCAGAACTACTATTCGGCATCTCTTCTGGATGTCAGAGCACCGAGAACGCTTGTTGGCATCAAAGAAACCGGAGAAGTAGTATTCATTGTTATCGATGGATACCAGCACAGTAGCTATGGCTTAACTTTCAAAGAGATGATAGAATTCTTTAAAGACAAGGGATTTGAATCTCTAATGTGTCTTGATGGCGGCAAATCATCGGTGATGTCTGTGAATGGCGAAATAATCAATTCTCCATCCTCAGGAGTTCCCTCTCTTCCCGTAATAATAACCGGGTCGCGTAAATAGATTGAAATAGATTTGGAGGTGGTCAGATATGGACAAGATTCCGGTCGATGCCAAAAGAGATATTGTACTCATTGGGCACCACGGGTCAGGTAAAACTCAAATTGTTGATGCGATGCTTTTCAATGCAAAGCTTATTGATCGAATAGGCATCCTGGCGACTGATTCAGAAGAAGTCGAAAAAGAGAAGAAAGCAAGTTTCTCAATGGGAGTCACCAGCTTACCCCACAATGATAAGAGAATCTATGTGATCGATACTCCCGGTATGTCGGATTTTTATGCCGAGACAGCAAATGGTATTTTTGCATCGGAGAATGTTGTTGCGGTAATAAATTCAACTGCCGGGCTTGAGATACAGACAGAAAGGTTCGGTTCGATTGCCAAGGAGCTCAAGAAGGGGATTATTGCGTTCTTCAATATGCTTGATAAGGAGAGAGCCGGTTACGAAGAAACCCTCTCGGATCTGGCGGATACTTTTGAGAGAACCCCGGTCCTTGTGCAGCTTCCAATCGGGAGAGAAGCGGACTTCCGGGGAATTGTAGATTTGGTGAAGATGAAAGCCTATATTTACGAGAACGAAGGCGCTTTCAAGGAAGAGGATATTCCTGCTGATCTAAAGTCAGCGGCCGAAGAGTCTAGAACGAAAATGATCGAGGATATTGTTCAGAACGACGAGGAACTGATGATGAAGTATCTGGAAGGAGAAGAACTCTCGACAGAGGAACTGATCACTGCCCTCAGGAAAGCCTACCTTGCGAACGAAGTAATTCCGGTCCTTCTTGGATCAGCTGGAAAGAACATTGGAATTTCACAGCTCCTGGACTTTGTGAGTGCAGTTGGCAAGGGGCCTTCAGAAGCTTCTCCGAAAGCGGCAACGCTCCTCTCCGGAGAAAAGATTGATGTAGTTCCTGCTGAGGAAGAACCACTTGTTGCCTACATTTTCAAATCTGTTGTCGATCCCTTTGTTGGTAAGCTCACTTTTATGAAACTGCTTTCAGGAACTTTGAAGCAGGGAGACTCTTTCTATGTTGTTGATCAGGATTCCTCCGAAAAGGTAGGTCACGTTATGCTTCCGGAGGGTACAAAGGAAATTGAAGTGGACGAAGCGACAGTGGGAGACATAGTGAAGCTTAGCAAACTTAAGAAGAGCGCTGCCGGTAACACTGTTGCACACAAGGATAGGCAGCTGAAGCTTGACCTGCCGGTTATGCCCGAACCTATGATATCAAAGTCTATCCAGCCGAAGTCGAAGGGAGACATAGATAAGATAAGTGGAGGTCTTGCCAGACTGGCAGAATCCGATCCCACATTCAAGTGGGAAAATGATCCTGAGACCAACGAGACAGTTATCAGCGGTCTTGGTTCAGTCCATCTGGACATTATGATCGAGAGGCTTAAGAAGCTATTCTCTGTTGATGTAGAAGTTGGAAAGCCGAAGATCGCTTACAGAGAAACAGTAAGGAAGACTGTTGAGGCCGAGTACAAGCACAAAAAACAAACTGGTGGGCATGGCCAGTATGGGCACGTTCAGATAAAGATTGAGCCCAATGAACGCGGCGCAGGTTTTGAGTTTATAGACAAAATCGTTGGGGGTGTCGTTCCAAAGAACTATATCCCAGCTGTCGAGAAGGGCATTGTGGAAGCTATGAAGAAAGGTGTTCTCGCTTCATATCCCGTTGTCGACGCAAAAGTAACCCTTTTCTACGGATCATACCACGACGTTGACTCTTCAGATATGTCATTCCAAATAGCTGCAAGACAGGCTTTCAAAAACGGGATGGCAGAAGCAAACCCTGTCATTCTTGAACCTTTGATGGATGTCGAGGTCTTTGTTCCTGAGGAGTCCACGGGAGACATAATGGGTGAAATAACTTCTAGAAGAGGTAGACCAATGGGAATGGAACCTCAGGGCAAGGGTACTTCAAAGGTAGTTGCCCAAGTTCCTCTCGCAGAGATGCTAGACTTTGCGAATAAGCTCAGCTCAATTACGAGTGGTCGTGGATACTTTACCATGAAATTCAGTGGTTATCAGGAGACTCCGCCCGATGTCCAGCAGAAGATCATTCTTGAAAGGCAGAGAGAACTGGAAGAGCAGCAGAAGTGAGATTATAAACGATACTTGAGCGGGGGAAATCCCCCGCTTTTCTTTGAACGTTAGTTGACCAGTGGATGTCATAGGATTGAGAGTTAGGAGGAGCCGAGAAAAAATGCACGTGGGCTATATGACTTATCTTTTGAGATTGTATGGAATAAGTTCCTTAAAGGAGAAACGAGCCGTAATCAAGCCTGTCCTAAATGACCTTCGAAGGAAATTCAATGCTTCAGTCGTTGAGACGGGGAAACATGATTCAAAAGAAGAGAGCGAAATCACTGTCTGCATGGTGGCAAACGAAAGGGGCGAACTAGATTCGCTCTTTCAATCGGTTTGGCAGCGAATAATCTGGAACGGTCTCGAAGTCTCAGGAGAGGACGGAGAGATCTGGTAATAAATGGAGGTGAAGAATGAAGAAAATTCTAGTTTCGTTAATGCTGGTGTTTTTAGCATCTATTTCTCTTTCTCAGCAGTTGTATATCTTCAACGGGTTTTCTATCTATTCCGGAGAAGTCGTATTCGAGAATGGGACCGCAATCATAGAATTGCCGTATGGAGCTGATATCGTACCCGAAAGCCTTTCAGTGTTCGGTGCTCCTGAGAGAACACATATAAGATATCTTCCTGCCGATAGCCTAAAGTCCCTATATGAGAAACAAATAGGGAGATGGATCAAATTCCTCTTTGACGATGGAAGATCGGAAATGCTAGAAGTTATTTCTGACTTTCCCGTATTCAGAAATTCATATGGAGAAATACTTGTCAATCCAAAGGGCTCACCTGTTTTCACTGGTGAGTACACTCCAGCAGGACAATTCTTGCTAGAGACTCAAGAAAACTACAACGGGCACGCGAGGTTTGCCTACCAAACGACGAATAACAGCTGGACAGCAAGGTACTCTCTATCGGTGGACGATTTTTCAATGACTGGTCTGATGATTGTTGACTTAGGCGTTGAGCCACCGTCAACAATTACACTTGTATCTTCGAATCCTGAATTTGGCTACTCTGCTAGAGAGAGTTCAAGCAAAATGGCTAATGCATCCTACTCAATATCCCCAACTACTTCTGGCGCTGAAACAAGGCTTTACGAGATTTCTGTCCCGCTGAGTCGTGGGATCAATTACATATCATTTCTATCGAGGTTTGTTGAAGGAGAAAAGAGGCTAGTGTTCAGGGCCAACTGGGGAGCGAGCAACTATACGGGTGTCGATATTGATGTCCGCCTCAAAGAGGTCCCGCTAGATCTTCCATCTGGTATCATAGATATCTGGAGCGATTCGGTTTACTTGGGCTCGGCGGGAATTGGGAACATAGCTGAAGGAGAGAATATTTCACTGGAAAACGTTGCAAAATCTATTGAAATTGCTGGAAAGAAGATTTCGGAGACAATGAAGACTGATAGTACGTACAGATACATTAGAAATACATATTACGTGAGAAATCTGTCTGAAGAAACGTCAGCGGTAGTGATCGAGGACTATCTTGGACAAAATGTAGACCAAATCAATATGGAAAATAACGAAAAATTCGAATACGTAAAAGCTGAAGGAAAATGGTCGGCAGTTATAACGGTTGAACCCGATCAAATTGCAGAGGTTAAAGTTGATTACAGAGTACGATACGGTAACTAGAGAAGTTCGCGCCAAGGCAAAGTCGATGTGCTCTCCGGAAAGATTCGAGCATATTTTGGGAGTGGAAAGACTCGCAAAGAGATTAAGCAGCATTCATGGTATCGATTCCTCAGGAGTTGGTCTCGCTGCCGTTTCACATGATATGTTTAGAGACCAGGCGGAAGACGAACTAATGAGACTAGCTATTTCCTTCGGGATTGATATGACTGAAATGGAGAGGGTTGCACCTGTTCTTCTTCACGGAAAAGTTGCCGCCCTTTATCTCAAAGAGGAATACGGAGTTGACGGTGATGTCTTTCAGGCTGTCTACTGGCATGTAAGCGGGATTCCGGGCATGAGTACTACGGGAAAGATTTTGATGATTTCGGATATTGCTGAAGAAGGAAGAGACTTTTCCGAAGCCCTTCATATTCGTGAAACTGCAGAAGTAGATCTGGAAAAAACATTTGTTGACGTGATAAGATTGAAAATAACATGGGCCGTTGAGTCGGACAGTCTCTTGCTTCCCGAGACCGTGTGGACGTGGAATGAATTACATGGAGGTGCCAGTCATGTCTTTAATTAAGCCCAAGAGACGACGTGGTCCAAAACTATTGTGGTTGATTTTGGTGATTGTACTTGTCGTTGTAGCAGGTGCAGGCTATGTGTATTTCATAGTAAATGGGGTCAACAGCAGCGATGAGATGAAGGCAGAGTATGTAGATTATCTCTTCTACTGGCAGTCTGCGGATAATCCTCTCTATTACTATGTAAGGACTACGACGGTGGGCAGAACATCGCTTGTAATCTTCCCAATTTTCGCCACTATTCAGAACTCCAAAGAGGTTCTTGATCCGCAACTAGGAGCAGATGCCGTTGAAGCAGTTCAGAGTTGGCTTGGTACTTCAGGTGATTTCTCTTATTTCGTCAATTTCACCCCCGACTTGATAGATGCTCTTTCTTCAAAACTCGGGGTCAATGCTTCGAATCCTGTCGAACTCATCGATGCCATGGCTCTGCGAGGGTTTAAGTTATTTGATTACTGGAAGATAAATGATTTCGTTCAAACCGTTAAGGAGTACGACGTCGCTTCCATATTGACTTCTGAAGGGATCGCTGTTCTACTTCGTCGCCTGGGAAATTCATCGAGGATGACCTATAAGCTCGAAACCTTAACTGAGTTTCCGATGAAGATATCAGTGGGAGTTGGAGGCGAAACGGTTTCACGAATGTATCTTAAACCCGATTCACTGGAGACAGTAAAAAAGGCATTAGCAGACTAATGAAATCTGTTCATCTATTTCTTGTGGCGTTGACGGTGCTGCAAGTTTTTCTCTTTTTCTTTCTGACTTTTCTCATTTTCAGGGACGCTTTTTACTCTTTCTCGGCAAAAGATCTTGCGGCAGAGAGCTTCCTGGTCGTAGGAGTAGATTCCGGTGGAAACTCAAGTGACGCAGTTGGTGGAAGAACAGATTATATCTCGATTGTGTATTTTCGGACTTCCGGAGGTCTCTTGTTAAAGAGCATCCCCAGAGACACTGTAGTTACTTACAGATCTGAAAAGAGAAAGATCAACTCCCTGTACAACTCCTTTGGGATAGAAGCGCTTATCGAGGAAGTGGAAAAGCTTACCGGGAGAACGATAACGGGTTCCGTTGTTGTTGATTTCAATACTGTGACCGAAATAACGACGTTCACCGGTCCTATTCGTGTTGAAGTTACCACGCCGATGCATCACGACGATTTCCAGCAGGGACTTCACATCCATTTCGAACCTGGCATTTATTTTCTCGAAGGTGAGGACCTGCTGAAGTTCCTTCGCTACAGAAGCTCTGATTCGGGTGATCTTGGTCGGATCGATAGACAGAAGAGAGTGTTGGAACAGCTCATCCGAAATCTTGTAAGTGCTGGGCCATCGAAGATGATAGAAATGATAGATTTCGTGCTTGAAAAGACAGATATCAGCATAGACAAGAAGACTCTCACCGACTTTGCAGTTGGTTTCTTCACAGGTAAGAGGTCCGTAAGTTTCACACAGATAGATTACTACATCGATGATGAGGGTCAGATAGTTCCAACCGGTCCCGGCAGCGATGAACCGAAAGCAGTCGAAATCGAAAGCAAATCGCCGAAGATTCTGGTGATAAACAATATTCCCGACTATGAGGAAAGATTTGGAGATTTCGCGGAAACAATAAAAAGTCAGTGGCTTGCTCAGGCAGGAGTGAAAGTAGATGCCACGGGTTTTGTACCGAATATTTCAGGCATTGAAAAGCGCGATACATATCTGTTCATAAATTCGAAAGACTCAGAAATTAGAGAGCTCTTCTCAAAGGCGCACGTCTATCACAGACCCTTTGTTATGTTGACTTCCAGCTTCGGAGGGCTTGATTATTATTATGCGTTGATAGATTCCCTGTCAAAGAATAGATTCTATCCAGCTAAGTATGATGCTTATGTGTTGCTTGGAGTAGGGGGAAGGTAGTAGATGAGGAGCATTTTCAGGGATTTCACTTATGATTACTTCGGCATTTTGAGCTATCCAAAGGAGAGATGGTTCGATTTCTGGACAAGTTATAGAGAGAAGCATCCTAGAGTTCTAGAGGAGTACATGTTCAAGAACAACCTTGACGAAGAAGAACTCTCTCTGTCACTAGACAAACTCGAAAGGAGAGAGATTGACAGGCTGTCTCACTACTGGGAGATTCAGGGACCTATTGAGAAATCGAGAGTTCTGAAAGAGCTCGGCAAGATGTCTCCCCAGCTTCATCTTGAAAGAGAGGATTTTGTGATCCACATACTGGGTGCCCTTGGAAGACAGCAACATCTCATAGTCCCAACATCCAGAGGAAATGTAGTGATGATAGATCTCCTGTTTTGCTGGAAAGAAGGGAGCATCAAAGACTTCTCAAGCGTCATATTGGCGGCCCTGAAGGATTTCCTTGAGTATTCAAGGGTAAACGTGCGTCATACTATGGACAGCGGGAAACGATCCGAAAGATTTGACTTGATACTTGATGTGATTGAGAGAGAAATCAAAGGCCGTTCTTTCAAAGAAAAGATGGCAATGATCTCTAAGCTCCTGGACAAGTATGTTGATTACTACAACTGGACTGGCTTTTATCTCGTCAATGAAGAGAGATCCCTTGTTTTAGGGCCTTACGTCGGAGAACCCACGGAACATGTGAAAATCGCCTTTGGAAGTGGAATTTGCGGACAAGCCGCAGAAACTAAGAAGGTTTTCCTGGTGCCGGATGTATCAAAGGAGAACAACTATCTCTCTTGCAGTTCAAAGACGAAAGCCGAGATCGTGCTACCTTTAATAGTTGACGGAAAGGTAATAGGTGAACTGGATATTGACAGTCATTTTCAGAATAGTTTCGACCGCCTAGATGAGGAATTTCTCGAAAAAGTATGTGGACTCCTGATTGCAAGCTGAAAATGGCTAATATTGGGGTGCATAGTATTGTAACTTTATTAAACTATAAATGACATTGTATCTTTGGCATTCCTTCATAGTTTCGATGCTACAATAACTTGATTATTTTATAGGAGGGATGCCGTAGTGCACATTACCCCTGAGGTTAGGAAGGCCGCAAGAGAAATAAAGACACCGTTCTTGATAATGGATATGGATTACGTTAGAAACAATTATTTCGACATTGTAAGCCATGTTAGAAATGTCCAGGTGTTTTACGCGGTTAAAGCGAATTCACACCCCAGGATTATCGAGACTCTTCGGGATCTCGGCAGCAATTTCGATGTAGCTTCACGCGGTGAGATTGAGAAGCTTCTGGCATTGGGTATAAGCCCCGAAAGAATGAGTTTTGGAAACACCATCAAGAAAGTCGAAGACATCGCATACGCTTATTCCGTAGGAATAGACTATTATGCTGTCGACTCGGAAATGGAAGTAGAAAAAATAGCGGCTCACGCCCCCGGAAGTAAAGTCTACGGGAGAATCGCAACCAGCGGTGGAGATTGTGATTGGCCGCTTTCGAGAAAGTTTGGAACGGATGTCGGTCATGTGATCTCTATCATGGAATATGCCGATCAGCTTGGCCTCGACGCTTACGGTGTTAGCTTCCATGTTGGTTCTCAAAACTACAACGTAAATAGCTGGGACGATGCAATAAGGGATGCTTCGGAGGTTTTCAAGACTCTTCGTGCCAAGAATATTAACCTGCGCATGTTAAATCTTGGCGGAGGAATGCCCGTAAAGCATGTAAGAGAGATCAAGTCTGTAAAGTCTTATGGCGACATAATAAACAGAGCACTGGACAAATACATGTCTTTTGTTCCTGATCTTGAGCTCTTCATTGAACCAGGCAGGTCCATGGTTGGAAATTCGGCAATTCTCGTCAGTCAGGTGATTCTTCGCAGCAAGAAGGGCAGTGAAGACTGGGTATATATCGACGCCGGTGTCTTTCACGGTCTAACAGAGACAATAGAAGGTTTCAGGTATGAAGTTCTGACCGAAGGAAAAGTTGACGATACTAAGATTTCCTTTCATCTGGCAGGACCCACATGTGATTCGGTAGATACTATTTACCACGAGATAGACCTACCGAAAAACATAGGCTACGGAGACATATTGTACTTCATTAATGCAGGTGCCTACACAACTGAGTATGCTACGAATTTCAATGGTATTGATGCTCCGAGAGTTCTGTTCGTGGAAGACTTCATAGATGCTGAAATGCCTATAGAACGAGACTTCATGGAATAAAAAGAGCCCCGAATAGGGGCTCTTTTTAATTCACAGGAACCTTCTAAGTCTTTCGAACTCCTCTTGAGAGAGAAGATCCCTTTTATACAGCTCCCAGAGAACTTTGGATCCTATCTCCTGGTCCTTGAGACTACTCAGTTCGCTCCTGAGCTGAGCAATTCTAATAGTCCTCTCCTCAGATCTATTGTCTTTCATGCCGTTAAGGACTGGTATATACTTGACTAAGATATCTCGCGAGGCTTCTTCTGGAGTCTTTTCCTTTACCCTTGTGTAGACTCTTCTAGATCTAGCAGACCTTGCATATGCCGGCTTGGCAAACCAGCCTATTATAGCTCCGACAACAAGACCTCCTATGTGAGCAGCGTTACTGATTCCGGGAATGCTGAAACCAAGAAAGAGGTTAATCAGGATAATCGGTAGCAGAGAGTATCCAGTAATAGAACGCAGAACTACTGGAGTGTCTTTTTTCAGTCCAAGAGTGAACAGGATTCCAACCAGGCCAAAAATCGCGCTACTCGAGCCAATTGTGAATGCAGTAGAAAAGGCTGCTGCGCTAAGACTTCCGCTTATTCCAGTAACGAAATAGAAGAGAAGATACCACTTTGATCCATAGACTCCTTCGACTACATGACCGAGCTGGAAAAGTGCCCACATATTGAAAAGAATGTGCATTAAATTGCCGTGAAGAAAGAGAGCAGTTAGAGGAGTATATATCAAACCGTTTGAAAGAGCAAATCTGCTTACGCCTCCATAGACTGTTATAAGATCACGGTAGCTTATTCCTTGCGGACCTCTGAATAGTCCCATAAACGCGACAAGAAGATACACGATTACGTTTATGATTATCAGGGTTATTGTTGCACTTCTAAATCGAATCAATTTTCTTCCTCCCGCTAAACTAAGAGTCTTGTTAGTCTGTTGAATTCATTTTCCGTCAGTAATTGCTTTGAGAGAAGATCATTGAGAAGTGATCTCGCCTGATCGGATTTTAAGTTGCCAAGATCCTTGAAGAGAGAAGCGATAATCAGCTTTCTATCATCGCTTTCTTCAGAAGAAGCCAGACTTCTTGAATACTTCTCAAGAATCTCTTCACTTATGGATCTCGATGGTTGTTCTTCCTTTTCCTTCTTAATGTTCTTCGCTTTGTCTTTGAATGACTCTTCGAGCTCATCCAGCTTCTTCTCGATCTGATTATGGAACCTCTGTATCGCGGCCAACCTGTATCTCATGAACCAGCTGAATAGACCATAAGTGATCAGAGTGAAGATCACCATAAT
>NZ_JFHJ01000467.1:0-2322 GCF_003666285.1 Mesotoga sp. HF07.pep.5.2.highcov
AACAGTATAGCCTTTTGGGTCTTCAGTTGTGTTAATTCAAGTTGACTTAAGTAGCACAAAGACGACAATGCCGGCCGCAACCGAGAGCAAAGTGACCACCGATATCCTCTTTATGATTCTCGGATACTCGACTTTAAAGTATTCGCTCGTCAAAACGAGACAGAGGTGGACCGGCGAAACCAGAACCCCAACAACTGCGAACGTGTAAGCGAGAATCGTTGTAGCAAGTGTACCATAACCGTTACCCATACTGAGAATTAACGGAAGACTGAGACCTACCCCGGCCTGAGTTACCCCCGTCATGAATCCCATTAGGAACGGAAGAAGAATTACCAGAGTCAGGGGCGGTATCGACCAGGCGATAAGCTCGCTGCCCATAGATTGCGGAACTTCTGCGATTTCAACAAGGTCTTTGTAAAAGAAGACAGTTAAAAGCAAGATAAACGTCTTGTATTTGAGAGCCGCTAATAGCACCTTTTTCTTGTTCTTATTGAGAAGCAAATAGACTAGCGATGTCCCGAGGACGGACAGCCAGCCCGGCTGATTAAGTATCACCAGTATGATTACTGCGATTATCGGCCAGGCGCTAATCAAAAGCTCTTTTAACGCCGAGCGACTGTATCTGATCTTGATCGGCTTTCGAATCATCAGTAAATATCCGGTAACCAAAGCGACAACCCCTATGGGCATTAGCCAAAGGACAAGCGTATTGAGTCTAATCCTGGATATGCCAGATGCAATAACCAGAGCAGGGTACAGAGGCCAGAAGAACTCCATTGCGTGCCTGAACCAGTAGTTGAAGACAAGGCCGTCTTCATTTGAAATAGTGGGGTCGGATTTTGCTAGATCTTTAACCATGGGCGCGGAGAACATTGCCCCGCCAGGCATCGGAAGGAGTCCGATTATCGCAGGCATCAACGCAATCGAGACTCTTGGCTCGGGGAAAAGACTTTCAACGGCTCTTACAAATCTTGAAGAATTGCCGCTCTTGTCCATCGTTTCACCCATCAAGTATATGGAGAAAACAGTGATGATTACCTTCCAGAATTCCCAGTCGCTCACCTCTTTGGCAAAAGCGTTGAAATAGTCTGCAGGTGGAATGAGAAGAACAATACCCAAAGATATCACTGAAAAGAGGAGTGACAAAGAGATGTCCTTAAAGAGTTTTAGAGATACAATCAAAACGACGATTGCAATTGCGACCGCTAAAGTATTCATCCGTTCCTCCCAGAAGGTACAGGTTAGCTTATCGAATTATTATATACTTTTATAGAGGTAGATGTAAATGGAAAAGGAGATTTTCGCAAAGCGTTATTCCGATCACCCAGAGATTATCGAGAGATTGGAAACAAGCAAAGGTTCTAAGATCTTCCTCAAGTCGAATTATCCAGGCGAATATCCGGAGAATGGCAGCATCCCTCTGTACCTTTACGAAGGGGGCAGAAAAGGGACGGTGCTGTTTTTTCATGGAAGGGGAGAGAAGAATCTAGATTATCTCAGGTGGTTCCCGGAGAACCTCGCGAAACACGGTTACTCCGGTGCCATGATGATACTTCCCTTTCATTTTGAAAGAACCCCCGCCGGCCACAAATCGGGGGAGTTGTTTCTGGATCCCAGGACGGATGTTCTAAGAGAAAGGTTTGAAAACGCCGTTGTGGATGGTTTGACTACTTTAAACTACCTCAAGTGGGAGTGCCCCCCACCCTACTTCCTCATGGGCTACAGCTTCGGGGGTTTTATCGCGGTCATTACCGCAGCGTTAGAACCTTCCATAAGTGGATTGTCGCTTGTTGTCACCGGAGGCAATTTCTATCACATTACCTGGAAAAGCTTTGTGACCGGAGTAATGAGGGTCAAGTACGAAGAAGACGGATCCTGTAATAGAGAGAAATGCCGTAAATTGCACGAAGTAGATTACAGAGAGTTCTTGAACTCACTACAGAAGCCTGAAATCGAAATCGGGAGTGCTCCGATCTCGTGCTTCGAATACGACCCCCTGACTTACGCAAAGTTTGTCAGGTGTCCCACTCTCTTAACTGGAGCTCTTTTCGATATTTTCATTCCTAGACCTTCTACGAGAGAACTCGCCGAAATGCTTCCAGATGCTACTCTTCGCTGGATGCCTTCCGGCCATCTTACCTCCATATTGTTCAAAAAGACGATATTGAAGGGTTCTATCGATTTCTTCGAAAGAAAATGTAAAGGGAAGAGTGTTCTCTAAAACGCGCGTATCCTCCGCGGTCGCGCACACGCGCGAGGATCTAGGATAGAGGTCAGTGGTCAGAGCAGAAAATTAGTTGCAAGATGCAGTGTGCCAAGAAG
>NZ_JFHJ01000304.1:0-47538 GCF_003666285.1 Mesotoga sp. HF07.pep.5.2.highcov
TCATTGCACTTTCGGGATGTGTTTTTCGACGGTATTCAGTTGTAGTGAGCTGTACACCGTTGATTGAAAAGATCGAAGTAGGAAACAGAGAGAGGGAGCTGCCGTACAGCTTTTCTGCCAGAAAGGGACAGAACATAGTTGTAAAGGCACCGCTCGTTCCCGGATATGACTTTGAAGGTTGGTTGATAAACAATGAACTGAGACAAACGGCGGAGATCGCAGTTGAAATAGAAGAAAACACAACAATTAAAGCGATATACAGCCCAAGACTTGTTCACGAGATTACGTATGGAGGTTCAGGCTATGAAAATGGGACCGGCCTGGTTGTCGAAAACTCAAATGAGATTTTAATAGGAATCACTTCAAGTTCCACCGACAGCTCTCTTATTCTCGAAAACAAAGGCAAGAGTGACTTTTGGATTCCTTTTCTTCAATACGAATCAAATAATTATGTTGTGGAACCACAGTTGTGTTATGGAGGAAGCGATGAGGAGTCACTTATGGATACAGTCAGAATTGCTGGCGGTTACGTATCGGCCGGCTGGTCGGACTCAAGTGATATAGCATATTCCGGAAGCGGTTATCCATATCATGGGGGTACTGACGGATACGTTATTATGATGCACAACGATGGCTCACTCAGATGGCAGACTTATATAGGTGGAAGCGGAGACGATGAGATTCGTTCGGTGAATACCACTATAGGCGAGAAGCTTATAATCACAGGGATTACAGGTTCTTCAGACTCGAATTTCGCAAACAGCGGCTACCACGGGTCAAAGGATGGTTGGGTAGCGTTGATGAGCTCCAGCGGTACTCTCATCACAGACCTCATTAAGGTCTTTGGTGGCAGCGCGGAAGACGGTCTTCTCTACGCAATGCAGACAAAGGAAGGTGGATACATCGTCTGCGGATACTCGACTTCTTCCGATGGAGATCTAAATTCACTCAGCAGATCGACGGGCGAGGACTTGTGGGTTCTCAAACTCGATTCTCAGCTGGAAATTGAATGGCAAGATCTCTTCGGCGGGCAGAACGATGAACGTGCCAATGTGATAAAAGAGGTTAACGATGGATATATAGCAGTTGGTTTCACTGAATCTGCCGGAGGCGACATCAATGAGAACAAAGGTGGGAAAGATCTCTGGGTACTGAAGTTCTCTTCTGACGGTGATCTGGAGTGGAGCAAGACATATGGTGGCAGTGAGGACGATGAAGGGTTTGACGTCGTTCAAACTGCAGACGGTGGATTTGCAATATGTGGTTACACTGACTCTTCAGATGGCGATATCCTTCACGAAAATAGAGGTATGAGAGACGTTTGGGTTATAAAGCTTGGGTATGACGGTTACCTAGAATGGGAAGCTACTTTTGGCGGGTCCGAAAATGATTTTGCGAGAAGAATAAAAGAAACCGAAAAAAGAGAATTGATAGTAATTGGCACAACTTCTTCATCAGATCGCGATATAAAACGCCCGATACAAGGTCCTTCCGATGCGTGGTTACTAAGGCTTGGAAGATAAGTTCCGTTTGCCGGTGTGCAGTTGAAAGCCAACAATGTTCTTGAAAGCGAGATAATTTCCCTTCTTGAAGAAGGGGAACTATGTCCCGTCTGCAGATCTATGGAGAAATCAGTTGATGGGTGGATTGTCGGAGCCTTTTCCAACCTTCTTCACAACGAAGATGCTCGAATGGAATTGATGAGAAATGGGCTTTGCACAGTTCACTTAAAGAGAATTGTGGAAGTAGCAAAAGAGAGATCCGAAGTAGGATCCCTTGCAGTCTCGATAATGTTTAGAGAGATTCTTGCTGCTCAAATTCCGTGGCTCGATGGAAAAGATGTCGGATTCTTGTCTAGAAAAAAGCCGAAATCTGGGAGCTGCGTTCTGTGTTCCGTGGCCAGTAATAGTGAGAGAATCTATCTTTCTGCCTTCGTGAAGTTTCTTCAAAGAGATGAAGTACAGAGGTCATATGAGAACTCCAGATCCGTCCTTTGTGTGAATCATTCAAGATACATCATCAAGAACATGAGAAATTCATGTGGGCAGTGGCTAGCTGAAACCCAAAGAAATAAATATGAGGACCTCACAGCAGAGATCGAAAACTACATTTCTAAACATGATTACAGAAACACAACTCCCGTTGGGCAGGAAAGACATGCGTGGTTAAAGGCATCTAAGTTGATTGGGGAAAGGGATGCAAATAACAGTTAGTGAAAAGAACAAAAGTCAAACCTCACTAGTTCTCTGCCAATTAAATGATGCAGTGAAGCTATTCTGGCCTGTCTTGATCGTTTAGAATTGAGAGCTTCTGGTGTGCACCTTTATTTTGCTGTTCTGTATCGGTGATTATTCCTCAGTAAACTGGAAAGGCCCCTCACGGGGCCAGTTGCAGGAAAGCGCTTCCGTTGGAAGCCTCCGGGGTGACTTTATGCAACTCGGTGCATAGTTTTTGCTTTTGCCTTTCAAAGGTTCTTATCGAATCCTTCTAGTACAGTTCTTTACTCTGGAAGTCTCTTTTCCCGTTTAATCTTGTGGCAACAGGAATTACTGAGAGCCCCCGTGGTGAATTCTTAATCACAAACCGAACGACGCTTTAAAAAGACTTGAGTAGAACTCTTTGCTGAACTTTCTATATTTACTATCATCGCGAAAATATTCTCTGTTTTCAGGGATAATTATATCTATCTTTTCAAATATGATCTCTATATTCATACTATAACCAAAAAATTGATCTTGTCAAGTCACAAATTCAATGAAATTATGTAATTATTTAAATATTTCTTGATCCATATTCTCAAGAATTGGATATATATCTTATCCGTGAAGGTCGGTGAATCACAACTTTTCCCTCGTAACATTTGTTACTGCTGTAAATAACGATTTGGGATACGCTCTTTATGAAGACAATGAGGAGGTGAAATGATGAGTGAGCTTTTCAACAAAGAAGAGTTTCTTAAAGGATTGATCAGAAAGCTTCATGAAGAGCCCGATAAGCTTGAGAACATTAGAGAAGATTTCATGAGAGTTGTAAGAGAGCTGACACCTGTAGAAATAGCACAGGTCGAGCAGAAACTTGTGGAGGAAGGTATGCCTCCCGAGAGCATCCAGCTCATGTGCAACATCCATCTTGATGTGTTCAAGGAGGCTCTGGACGAAGACAGTCTTCATGTCGACTCCTGGCATCCTCTTCACATATTGATTGAAGAACACCGCGACATTCTTAACAGGACGAAGGAATTGAGAGATTTGACCGGGAAGATTATTGCTAGAAATTACGATAGCGAGGACATAAGAAGGCTTCAATCTTCAATACAGTATCTCGATAGTTTAGAGGCATATTTTTCCAAAGAGGAGAACGTGCTTTTTCCCTATCTTGAAAGGCACGGTCTGGTTCAACCTCCTGCGATCATGTGGAAGGAACATGACGAAGTTAGAAACCTACGAAAGAAGATGAAAATCGAATATGAGAACCTTAAGAATGGAGACCCAAATAAGGTAAACGAGCTCGCAATAACAATTAGCGAACTCTTCACAAATCACATCTACAAGGAACACAAGATTCTCTTTCCTTCGGCGCTTAAGCTGCTTTCAAAGAATGAGTGGGAATCTATTCGAGTGGAGTTCGATGAAATAGGGTACTTTTCATTTGAGCCGATGCCCTTCGTTTTCTCTGAAGAAGTATCAAAAAACAACGGTGTTGAAGGGCTAGTAAATCTTGGAAGTGGTTTTCTGAAGGTAGATCAGTTACTCTTGATGTTGAACAGCCTTCCTTTTGATATTACTTTCGTTGATGAAAACGACACTGTCCGGTATTTCAGTGAAGGGAAGGAGAGAATCTTTGTTAGAACTAGAGCAATAATCGGTAGAAAGGTTCAGAACTGTCATCCGCAGAAAAGCGCTCACGTTGTGAACAGGATCCTTGAAGATTTCAAGAATGGGGTACGTGATGTTGCAGAATTCTGGCTTAATCTTGGACCAAAGATTGTTCACATAAGATATTTCGCTCTGCGGGATACATTAGGAAAATATGCGGGAACACTGGAAGTGACTCAGGAGATCTCTTCTATAAAGGCGCTTGAAGGAGAGAAGAGGATTTATGATCCTCTTGATTAGCTAAAAATCGACTAAATCGAAAACCCCATGCAGATATTGTAGAATAGAATGTGCTTACCATCATCTTCATCTTGCTTTCGGAGGTATTGTTATGATTCGGAGAGAAATGGGAAAGACTGGAGAAAAGGTATCTGCCTTGGGTTTTGGTTGTATGAGACTTCCCACGCGTGACGATCAATCAATAGACGTGGATGAAGCCACAAGAATGTTGAGATTTGCTATAGATAACGGTGTTGACTATGTCGATACTGCGTGGGGATATCACAACGGACAAAGTGAACCCTTTGTAGGCAGTGCTCTTCAAGATGGTTACAGAGATAAGGTAAATCTTGCTACTAAGTTGCCCAGCTGGCTTATCAAGAGTAGAGAAGATATGGACTACTATTTGAATGAGCAACTCAGGAGATTGAGAACAGATGTAATTGATTTCTATCTAATCCACGCGTTGAACAGAAGATACTGGAAGAATCTCAAGGAACACGACATATTCGAGTTCATGGATTCTGCTCTTGCCAGTGGAAGGATCAGACACATAGGGTTTTCCTTTCATGATACTCTTGATGTCTTTAAGGAAATCATCGATTCTTACGGCTGGGAGTTCTGCCAGATTCAGTACAATTTCGTAGATACGGAGCACCAGGCCGGTCTAGAGGGTTTGAAATACGCTGCCGGTAAGGGAATCGGAGTAGCTGTTATGGAACCTCTTCGGGGTGGAAAGCTTGCCACGAATGTAAGAGATGACATTCTTTCGATTTGGAACTCCTCGGGAATCGATCGGACGCCGGCCGCCTGGGCGTTGAGATGGGTGTGGAACGACCCGGATGTAGGTGTTGTTCTGAGCGGGATGTCGACTATGGACCAGGTAAGGGAAAACATTGAGACAGCAAGAGAGGCAAGTCCGTATTCCATGAGCTCTTCTGAACTGACTATTGTTGATAAAGTCAGGGAGGAGTACAAAAAGAGGATAAAAGTGAGCTGTACGGGTTGCAGCTACTGCATGCCTTGTCCCACTGGAGTAGCGATCCCAACTTGTTTTGATTTCTTCAATGATGCGTACATGTTTGACAGCATAGAGGATCATAAAAAAGCTTACTTGAGATCTGTCAAGAAAGAGAACAGAGCTTCACTTTGTGTCGAGTGTGGACGGTGTGAAGAGCTTTGCCCCCAGAACATTCCTATAATTGAACAACTTAAGGAAGTCTCTTCACTATTTGAATAACTGCAAAAGGATCAGTGTTGTGTTTGTGTCTGTACTCTGCCTTTTTCAGCTCGAGTGCTATATAATAATGCCGTGAACGAAATGAAAAAAACCTGTCGGGGAGGTTGTACTGGATGACTGGAATAGTGCTGGCCGCTGGCCAGGGAAAGAGAATGAAATCAAGATTCCCGAAAGTGGTTCACAAGATTCTTGATCGGCCAATGGTAAACTGGGTCATTTCAGCGCTCAGACAGGCCGGTTCAGACAAAATCGTTGTGGTCACCGGTTTCGAGGCTGCTATGGTTGAAGCCGTTCTTGACAAGGATATCATTTCTGTTAGGCAGACCCCTCAACTCGGCACGGGGCACGCCGTAATGACGGCGCTCGATTATCTCGACGATGAAGACATCATTGTCATTGCTGGAGATGAGCCGCTTGTCCTACCATCGACATTGAAAAAGCTTGTTTCAAGAAGGATTGAAGGGGATTTCGATGTTGTCTTTCTTACTATGAAGCCTGCCGATCCGACGGGATATGGAAGAGTCGTTAAAGACGGCAAAAAGATAAAAATAGTGGAACACAGGGATGCCGATTCGGAAACAAGAATGATTAATGAAGTAAATTCCGCTATATATGCTTTTAAGGGGAGTTTTCTGAGTTCAGCAATCAAGAGTTTGTCCAACAATAACGATCAGAACGAGTACTATCTCACGGATACGATTTCGCTTGCCGGTAAAGCGGATACTATAGTTGTTGAAGATGCTCAGGAAGTTCTTGGTGTTAATGACAGAATTCAGCTGGCCCAGATAAATAAGATTGCTCAGAAGAGAATCAATGAAGAACATATGAGAAACGGGGTCACGATAGTCGATCCTGACACCTGTTACATTGGCCCAGAAGTTGAGATCGGTGCTGACACTGTTATTGAACCCATGGTTTTTCTTTCAGGAAAGACGCGAATCGGAAACTGCTGTTCTATTGGGCCGTTAACAAGAATTGATAGCTCAGTTATCGGAGACGATGTTGAGATATTGCGTTCTGAAGTATCGAATGCAGAGGTTCATTCTGGCGCAAGAGTCGGGCCTCTTTCTAGGTTAAGACCCGGAGCTGTAGTAATGAATGAAGCACATGTTGGCAACTTTGTGGAGCTGAAGAAGACGATTCTTGGCAGGGGATCAAAAGCACAGCATCTTACATATCTTGGTGATACTGATGTAGGTGAGGGTGTAAATATCGGTGCCGGAACGATAACGTGTAATTATGATGGGAAGAGGAAACACAGGACGGAGATCGGAGATGGGGCATTTATTGGCAGCAATACTTCGCTTGTCGCCCCGGTAAGAATTGGAAAAAACTCTGTGACTGCTGCCGGTTCAGCGATAACCGAGGATGTTCCGCCCGACTCACTCGCATTCGGTAGAGCGAGGCAAGTCGTCAAAGAGGGGAAGTATTCAAAAAATAGAGAGCAGGAGGAGAACAGCTGATGCCGTATCAGACTAACGAGATGAAAGTATTCGCTGGCTCTGCGAGTCTACCGCTGGCAGAGAAAATCTCAAATTACTTGGGAATCAGACTCGGAGACTGCAGGACAAAGAGATTTGCGGACGGAGAGATCAATCTGAAAATCGATGAGACTGTAAGGGGCCATGATGTATACATAATTCAATCCACATGCAGTCCTGCGAACGAGAATCTGATGGAGCTCCTAATAATGATAGATGCCTTCAGGAGAGCTTCGGCTCATTCTATTTCGGCCGTAATCCCCTACTATGGATATGCGAGACAAGATAGAAAGGCTAGAGGTCGGGATCCTATAACTGCTAAACTTGTGGCAAATCTTCTCACGACTTCAGGAGCAAGCCGTTTAATAACTATCGATTTGCATGCAGAACAGATACAGGGGTTCTTCGATATTCCCGTAGACAACCTCTGGTCTTTTCCTGCATTTCTGAAGTTCTTCAGTCAGAGTGCCTTTGATCGAAATGAGATGGCGGTGATTTCACCGGACATTGGTGGAGTAAAACGCGCAAGCAAATTTGCTGCAAAGCTGGGTGTACCGCTGGCAATTTTGGACAAGAGGAGACCCAAAGACAACGTTGCGGAAATGGTTCACATAATCGGCGATGTTGAGGGAAAGACAGCAATAATCTTTGATGATATAATTGACACCGGTCGTTCACTAGTCGAAGCGGCGAAGATGCTAAAATCCAACGGCGCCGATAAGATATTTGCGTGTGCGACTCATGGAGTTTTTTCCGGTGATGCTAAAAAGATCATTGCCGAGTCAACGATTGAGAAGGTCTTCATAACAGACACGATTTACCATGATGACCTTCCCGACAACATAATGATGTTATCCATCGCGCCGCTTCTGGCGGAGGCATTGACTCGTGTAAGAAAAAATCTTTCGGTGAGTATTTTGTTCAGATAGAGGAGGGAAACAAATGCACGAAATAAATCTCGTTGCTGAACTTCGCAACGGTGAAATGAAAGCAAGGAGCCTGCTGAACCAAGGGAAGATTCCCGCGGTAGTTTATGGTCCTGAACTGGAGACAGTTCCTGTTAGTCTGGATAGGGTAGAGATCTTGAGAATCATGAACAGGATTGCCGAGACTACCTCGGTGGTTATTTCTATCGATGGAAAGGAATATCATACCTTTCTCAAGGGTGTTCAGAGAGATAAAGTAACCGACTCGGTCATTCATCTAGACTTCTACGTTCCTTCCAGCGGTCACAAGATGGAACTCCGAATTCCGATAAGATTGAAGGGTACCCCGATAGGCGTTGAAAAAGGTGGAATAGTTGATCATATCATCAATGAACTACCCGTTTCGGTTCTCCCAAAGGATATTGTGGAAGAGATCATTGTTGATGTAAGTTCCTTTGATGTAGGCCATGTTCTGCGAGTTGGAGATCTTGAGATTCCCGAAGGAATAAAACCTTTGCTTGACGATGAAGACGCGATCATGCTCATAGCCCTTCCGAGAGCGGCAAAGGAAGTCGAAGAGGAAGAAGCCGAAGAGATTGAAGAAGGTGTTGAGCCCGAGGTAATAAACAAGGGTAAGAAGGAAGAGGAAGAAGAGGAGTAAGAGTGTTTCTCTTCGTTGGACTGGGAAATCCTGGCCCACGTTATGCGCTAACAAGACATAACGTGGGCTTTCTCTTCATAGATCAGATGGCTAAGCTTGGCCTAAGGAAGACAGTGCAAAAGAGACTGTATGAAGCACATCTTCTTGAGGGAGAAGGGAAAGTCTATATTGCAAAGCCACTTACTTTCATGAATTTGAGCGGAGTGGCCGTAAGACTTCTCATGAAAGACCTCAATTTCGAAAAGAAAGATACGCTGGTTCTAGTGTATGATGATGTATGGATACCTCTTGGTAGGATGAGGATAAGAGAAAGCGGTTCAGATGGCGGGCACAATGGTCTGAAATCAGTGATTTCGGAGATAGGAACTCAGAGCTTCCCCCGAATCAGAATCGGTGTGGGACCCCTTCCAGAGAACGGAGATATGGTAGATTATGTTCTCGGTAAATTTAGTGGTGATGAATACCAGAAAGTCAGCAAGGTAATCGGCTTAGCTGTCTCCGCTGCAAAGGAGCTTATCTCCGGTGATATTCGAAAGGTCATGACAGCTTACAATGGAACTGAAGTAGATTGATTTTCATCTGAAGCCTTCCAAAACTCCTTAAGTCGTTTTTTAGTCTAGGTTTAAGCGATACCCTTCCAAAGTCTTTAGCTTCAAAGGAATTATGACACTGAATTCATTTCTCGATCTGGGAGAAGTACGTTGAAGTTTGTCCTTCAAGATTTGCGAGATGAAAGAGCTTTGCAGATGAATAACCGCTTTATAAAACAGAAGCCCGCAAGCTTACAGTTGAATCCATACGGTTTTGAAGGGAGTAAATTGGAAGTGACTCAGTAGAGTGACAACTAAATGTTGGCTGATTTTCCAGCGTTGCCTGTGTGAAAGAGATTCCTGATTCAGAAACATGAGTCAAATGAGATGCCCGAAATTCCCCAAATCGTCAAGGTGAGTCTGCACCACTTCCTTTGTGCGATATGAGATTATCAAGAACTCACCGCTACATTTGCAGGAGATGCGACAATTATAAAACTGAATCTGTTCAGCTGCGACTTATGGGTTGTCACCATTGAACTGTGGCAATCGGGATGCTTGTACCTGAGTTAAGAGCAGAACGAAGAAAGAGAGATACGCACAGCTAAAGGCAGAAAGATTAGATATTCTGTTTGCTCTTCTTGAGGCTGTACATTTCATCTCGCAGGATTGCAGCGTCTTCAAACCTCAACTCTCCGGCAGCTCTTATCATCTCTTCGTTGAGTAAGGCGATGTAATCCTCATAGTCTAGAGACTCTTTCAACGCCATCACTCCTTCAAGATAAGTGGCTCTTGCCTTATCTTCCCTCTCTTTGTCAAGATTCTCGCCAGCAAACTCCTCGAAGATGTTTCTATACAGAGGTTTAACGATGCTCTCGGGTGTTATATTGTGTTCTTTGTTAAATATCAGTTGTTTCAGCCTTCTCCTGTTTGTCTCATCAATTGCTCTTTTCATTGAACCGGTCATGGTGTCGGCATAAAGGATAACCTGACCGTTGACATTCCTCGCGGCTCTACCGATTGTCTGGATCAGTGTTGTCTCAGAACGAAGGAAACCCTCCTTGTCGGCATCCATTATTGCTACAAGTGAAACTTCTGGTAGGTCAAGACCTTCTCTGAGGAGGTTTACGCCAACGACAACTTCCACGGTTCCATCCCTGAGTTTTCTCAGTACTTCCACTCTCTCGATTGCGTCGAGTTCAGAGTGTAGATACTCCGATCTGATCCCCACTTCATTCAAGTAGTCGGAAAGCATTTCTGCAGCCTTCTTTGTAAGAACAGTTACCAATGCTCTTTCATTTCTCTTCTTTACTTCTCGCATCCTTTCAATGAAGTCATCTACCTGGCTTTCGGTTGGATGAACAATAACCTCGGGATCTACAAGACCGGTAGGCCTTATAACCTGATCTATAATTCTAGTCGAATGCTCAGCTTCGAAATTTCCCGGGGTTGCAGAGACGAAGACAATCTGGCCGACCGTGCTTAGAAATTCTTCGAATTTCAGCGGGCGATTGTCAAATGCCGCAGGCAGTCTGAATCCGTAATCCACAAGGTTTTTCTTCCTGGAATAATCTCCTCTGTACATCGCTCCCAGTTGTGGAACCCCAATGTGAGACTCATCGATAAACGTAATAAACTTTTCTCTGTCAAAGTAATCAAGCAATGTATATGGTTTCTCTCCAGGCATTCTCCCATCGAAGAATCTAGAGTAATTCTCTATTCCTGAGCAGTAACCGACACTGGAAAGCATTTCCATGTCGTAAGTAGTTCGCTGTCTAAGTCTTTGCGCCTCCAGGTACTTTCCTTCCCGTTCTAGCTGCTTTACCCTTTCTTCAAGCTCATTCTCAATGTTCCGCATAGCACCAAGAATCTTATCCTGAGTTGTGACGAATTCTTTAGCAGGGTAAACCGTTACCATGTCTAGCTCTTCAATCGTCTTTCTGTTGATAGGATCGAAGGACACAATCCGTTCTATTTCGTCATCAAAGAAGTACAGCCTAATCCCAAAGTCTTCGTATGGGGGGAAGATTTCAAAAATCTCTCCCTTCACATGAAAAACTCCACCTGCCGATACATCTTCGGAACGATTATACTGAATGTTAGCCAGCTTGAGCGCAAGCTCCTTGCGATTGATACTCTTCCCGCGTTCGAGGAAAATATTCATTGTTGCAAAATCCTTGGGATCGCCGCTGGCATATATCGCGGAGACGCTCGCAAGTACAACCGTATCGTTTCTGGTCAAAACGGACTTCAAAGCCGAAATTCTCATTCTCTCCAGTGTCTCATTGATCTCTGCCTCTTTTTCTATGAATAGGTCCTTTGAAGGTATATAAGACTCAGGCATATAATAATCGTAATAACTTATGAAAAGCTCGACTTTGTTCTTGGGAAAGAAGGTCTTGAATTCTCTGTACAACTGAGCCACGAGGGTCTTATTGGGTGAAATGACTATTGCAGGTCTCTGGAGAGTGCTTATAACGTTCGCCATTGTAAAAGTCTTCCCAGAACCAGTAACACCTAGAAGAGTCTGAAACCTATCCCCACTCTTGAGTCCGTCAATAAGCTTTTCGATTGCTTGCGGCTGATCGCCTTGCGGACTGTACGAGGAATCCATTTCGAAGAGCAAAAGATCAACTCCTTTCAATCTTACCGGCAAACAATTTTACACCATCAAAACCCATTGCTTCAATGATGCGATGACTTCTTGCCTGTCAACAAAAGGTCCCCCGTTCAAAAAACTGCTGGCGAATCATCCGGTAGAAATGGTTTTGGATTGTGTGGGCAACAAGAAAAATATAAGCAAATCTCCGGAGGGATATCTTCGATCATTCTTTTCTCTTTTGCTGTTGCAGTCTTTCAGTTTGATTGGCAAGGGGCAAATTTGTGTTTTCAAGAAGCATGTAAATGCTCGACTACTTACGGATCTCCTTCAGTGCTTTCTTTATAAGATCGTGAGTATCGATTTCCCTTTCAGCCTTCAGAATCTCTATAACTACTTTCCTCGACTGGTTTTCGTCGAAACCAAGGGATGTAAGTGCCGCAACAGCTTCTTCACCGTGCGACCTCTCAACACCCGGAATGGTTTGTTCGTCTGTAATTCCAGAAGTGTCTACCAACGAGGCGAGCTCAACGATCATTCTTTCCGCAGTTTTCTTTCCAATGCCGGGAAGGGAAGACAGCTCTGCCGCATTCTTGGTGGAAATAATATGCTTAATCCTTGAAGGAGAGGCCGAAGAGAGAATCTTCATGGCGGACTTAGGTCCTATCTTGCTTGCCCTCAACAGTATATTGAACAACTCTTTCTCTTCTTGATCGTAGAAGCCATACAGCTCAGGCGGCCTATCCTGTGAGTAGGCCATGAACGTAAGAAGATAAACGTCCTTTTCGACCGGAAGCTTGCTGATTGTGTTCGGTGTGCAGTTAACTTTAAAAAACAGACCTCCGACCTGTATGACAATTTCGGTCTCTCTTATTTCTCTTACGCGACCCTCAATACCTTCCAGCATGCTCACTCACTCCAGTTAAGAGATTTCTTATCTCGCTTACTAGATATAGAGACCCGCAAACAAGAAGCGAATCGGAGATTTCAAGCGCCTTGTTCATGGCAATCTCATGTTCTTCCACGAATTGAACAGATGAACAATACTTGCGCCAGACATCGGCGACCTTCTCGGGATGTATACTTCGATGGTTTGGAACCCTGCACACAACAACACTGTCGGCAATTTCTGAAAGCACTTTGATATTGGTTTCGTAGTCTTTGTCGTCTAGACTTCCGAAGAGAAGCGTAAGCCTTTCACCTGGAAAGTACTTCTCGACAGTCCTCCTGAGAACTCTGGCTGCATCGGGGTTATGCGCGCCGTCAAGTATAACTGACTTGGAATCTTGAGAAAAGACTTCAAATCTTCCCGGCCATGAGACAGATTTCAGCGCCATCCGCAGTTTCTCTTCATTCAAACCGCTTCGAATCTCTCCCATTGCAATCTCTGACGTCTTGATTGCCAAAGCTGCGTTTACAGTCTGATGTTCACCATTTAGATTGATCTGTAGGTTTTCAAAGTTATTACTTCCAGTGTAGTCAAATATATTGCGATTTAGCGCATACTCTCTTCCAGTCGCGTCGAAATCCCTTTTGTAGAAGAAGTATGGTGAATTCATGCTTCTTGCCTTTTCAGAAACAACTCTTCTTATTGCGGGTCTTGTTATACCTGAAACGACTGGACATTCGAGCTTGATAATGCCTGATTTCTCGATAGCAATTTTTTCTTCAGTATCCCCAAGAATTCCCGTATGGTCCAAACCTACGCTTGTAACAACAGATACGAGAGAAGAATCAATTACGTTGCTAGCATCAAATCTTCCACCAAGGCCGACTTCGAGAACGACTACATCGCAACTCTCTTCCTTGAAGTACTGAAATGCAATTGCCGTTACCACTTCGAAAAAACTCGGCGCGTATTCTTCGCCTTTTCTGTCCATCTTTTCTAGAGCCGGTTCTATGTTCTTCAGGATTCTACAGACATCACCTTCCGATATGTACTCGCCATCGACTTGAATCCTCTCCCTGAAAGTTGTAATGTGCGGAGAAATGTTCAGCCCCGTCTTCAGCCCATGAGAAGACATTATTGACCTCGTGATTGCCGCAACACTTCCCTTGCCATTTGTACCTGTAATATGAATGATCGGATACAACTTCTGAGGATTGCCAAGCCGTTCAAGCAGTTCTCTGATCCTGAACAGGCCATACTTGATCTTTCCATAGGGCCTTGAGTTGTAAAGATACTGAATTGCTTCCGAGTATGTTTTCATTTGAGATCTTCTATTATTTTCTCAATTCTGCGAATATTATCCTTGCTTGTCGCGAGCCTTTCTCTGTTTTCAGTAATCACCTCTTCGGGTGCATTTCGAATGAAGTCACCGTTTTCGAGCTTCGACAAAGTTCGGGCAAGATCGACCCTTTCCTTCTCTAACTTTCCCGTTAACCTCTCGATCTCAGCATCGGTATCGATCTCTCCCAGGACTACATACAACGTGTTCTCTGCATCTCCCCAGGCCGAGACGCTTCCGGAGGTCTTTTCTGCCCTTCTATCTATTTCGTTTGAATTGGAAAGATGTGAAACAAGTTCAACGACTTCCTGATTCAGGACTTCACCGATGTAGTAGACAGCGGTTTTCGAAGAGGGGGGTATGTTCATCTCTGCCTTGATGTTTCTTACTCCCCTAACCATGTCCATGATTCTCGAGTACTCCACTTCGGAAGGATTGTCAAAGCTTGATTCATCAAACTCTGGCCACCGAGCAGTTATCAACAATCCATCGGAACCGGGAAGGTTCTGCCAGAGCTCTTCAGTAATGTAAGGCATGAAGGGGTGGAGCATTCTTAGAGAAGCGTCAAGAGTTCTGACCAGAACATTCTGAGCAACGATTCTACTCCTGCCTTCTCTGTTCAATCTTGGCTTAGTACTCTCTATATACCAGTCACAGAATTCATTCCAGAAAAACGAGTAGATCATTTTTGAAGCACTGGGAAAATCATAGCCATCAATCGATTCTTCAACCGCTTTTACAGACTTCGCCAGTCTTGACAGAATCCAGCGGTCCTCAATGGCGAGCTCTTCCTCATCGAGATTAACCTTTTCAAAACCTTCCATATTAAGCAATGCAAACCTTGCAGCGTTCCAAATCTTGTTTGCGAATTTCTTGTAAATGTCGAAAAACCTAACGTCCAGTTTTATGTCGTGATTTTGAGCAGCCAGAATCGCAAGTGTGAATCGCATTGCGTCTGTCCCGTGCTCTCTGATAACGTCAAGTGGATCTATACCGTTACCCAGCGACTTCGACATTTTTCTGCCATTCTTGTCTCTTATTAAGCGTGTTATGTAGACATGATTGAAGGGTTTTTCTCCCATGAAGTGATATCCGGCCATTATCATCCGGGCAACCCAGAAAAATATTATGTCAAACGCGGTTACAAGAACACTTGTGGGATAAAAGCTCTCCAAATCTTCAGTTTTTTCCGGCCAACCTAGGGTAGTGAATGGCCAGAGCTGAGAAGAGAACCAGGTATCGAGAACGTCTTCGTCCTGTCTGATATTCTTTGAACCACATTTTGGACAGACCGACGGATCTTGCTCTTCAACGATTACTTCATTACAATCATCACAATACCAGACGGGAACTCTGTGGCCCCACCACAATTGACGAGAAATGCACCAGTCACGAATCTCGTTCATCCAGTTCAAGTACACTTTTTTCCAGGTTTCCGGAAAGAAGGTTACACTACCCTCTTCCACGGCTTCTATGGCTTTCTCTGCAAGCGGTCCAACTTTTACGTACCACTGGTCGGAAAGACAGGGTTCTACTACGGTCTCGCATCTATAACATCTGCCGACGGCGTGGACCATGGGTTCCACCTTGATCAAGAATCCCTGCTCTTCAAGGTCTTTAACTATCTGTTTTCTTGCTTCATATCTGTCAAGACCCTTGTACTTACCGCCATTTTCATTGATTCTTGCATCTTTGTCGAGGACTTCGATTACTTCAAGTCCATGCCTCAATCCAATCTGAAAATCATTTGGATCGTGTGCTGGGGTAACTTTTAGTGCACCGGTCCCAAACGACGGATCGACATATCTATCCTGAATAATGGGAATCTCCCTGTTCATTAGAGGTAGTATTACTGTTTTTCCGACTAAGCCTTCGTACCTATCATCTGAAGGGTAAACGGCCACAGCGGTATCTGCGAGCATAGTCTCAGGTCTTGTAGTTGCTATAATTACGTACTCATCGCTGTCTTTTATTGGGTATTTTATGTGGTAGAAGGCGCCTTTTTCGTCTTCATGTTCAACTTCCTCATCGGAGAGGACCGTTGAACACCTCGGACACCAATTTACAATATACTTCCCCCGATAAATCAGCCCTTCCTTGTATAGCATTACAAAAGCCTTCCTTACGGCTTCACTCAGGCCTTCGTCCATAGTGAACCTCTCTCTAGACCAGTCAACTGAGCAGCCCATGGCTTCTATCTGTTCGCGGATTCTCTGCCTATATTCCTTTGCCCAATTCCAGGTAGTCTCAAGAAATCTCTCGCGTCCGAGTTCTTTGCGGTTTGTTCCTTTTTTCGCCAGATCCTTTTCGACGGCATTTTGAGTTGCAATGCCTGCATGATCTTCGCCGGGAACCCACAGCGCCCTGTATCCTTTCATTCTCTTGAATCGAATTATTATGTCTTGAATAACCAGATTGAGTGCATGCCCCATATGAAGAGGGGCAGTGATGTTTGGCGGAGGAATCATTATTGTGAACGGCTCACCCGATCCCTTCGGTTCGAAAAAACCGCCTTCTTTCCAGCAGGAATACCACTTTTCTTCAAGATCAGAAGGATTGTACCTGGTGCTCAATTCCTTCATCTAAACTACCTCCTTACGGGTCTCAGGCATTTAAATCGAATTATATCACGAAGTAAAACCGCTTAATGGGAGATGGCGTTAAGATGTGGATTAGGAGTTAATGTAGTAGAATGATACTGGTGAGTTAGATGGTTGAAGAGGATCTGTCGGCCTATAAGAAAATATACAAAATGGTCAGGATGATTCCTGTTGGAAGAGTGGCGACCTATGGCCAAATTGCTTCCCTCGTGGGCAAGTGCTCTGCTAGAATGGTCGGCTACGCCATGGCGGGTATTTCAGACGAGACAATCCCGTGGCAGAGAGTTATCAACTCAAGAGGGAGAATAAGCATTAGGGATCCTAACGGGTACACACTGCAGAAGGCTATCCTTGAGAGAGAGGGTGTTCATTTCGACGAAAGCGATACGATCGACCTTTCTGTATTTGGTTGGGAAGGCCCCGAAGCCGAATCTGCGAAAGACTGGTGATTCTTTGCGAGTCTCATCCCCGCCAACTGTCTGCACCTAATAGCACAATGTAAGAAGTCTATGGTGGCCCCTGGTGCTTGCACTGCGTTATCTAGGAATCCTTCCCCGTAACGTGAACTGTCAGGGTGTGATACTTCTCTACCTCCTTTCCTTCAAACTCACCGAAAAACCTGAAGATGATCGGATAATCTCCAGTCTCGATCGGTGTCCACGTAAAGATGCAGTGGTCGTTTTTTACTTCGAGCGATCCCTGTGGAGATAGGAGCTCAACAGTACTTTCTGACTTCCAGATCCACGCATGGTCACCGAAAGACCACTTGTCAAAGCCTACATATGTCCACTCTGCAACTAAAGAGTTGATCCTGAATTCTACCTTGTCACCAACCATGGAGGTGATTTCTGGTACGGGAATGGTTCTCGAGAATTGCTCAAAGGAGTTTAGATAAAACATATCTTCCCAGAAGGGAACGATGTTTCTTCCGGCACTTTCATATGCCTTTTCAACTACACCGACGCACGAATAAAGATCTCTGTCGGTGAAGGGAAGATCCCAAAATCCCGACCAGGCAAAACCAACCGACCACAGAGCTCCTTTCTCTGCAGTCTCGTACATGAACCTCGAAATCTTCCTTCGGTCTTGCGGTGAAATTTCTCCCGGGAACCTTCTGGCTCCAGAAAAACTCGTTGCCCAGTATCTTAGCCAACGAGACTCATAAGTATCGTAGTTGAAAAGGTTGACATAAGAGTGATTTTCAATATCATTTGGAAAGATAAAAACCCCCTCCTCCACCAAATTGTACCCATGACTAAGAAAGGGATAAGATTCTCCGAAGGTCACCTCATTGTTGAAGCCAAGTTTCTCGTCGGTCATAGCCGTTTCATAATCAACTCCAAGATATACGGCAGAGTGAGATGGGATCCAGTTAGGCCCTATATGGTATAGGAGATCTCCTTCAAGTAGGAACTTGCCGGGAAGATGTTGGGCCGTGTAGAGTGCATCTGCCCTAGATATAAGAAGGCAATAAGGTAGTTTGGTGAACCTTACTACAGTCGAAAGAGAATCCTTAATGAATTGCGCTTCGTATCTCTCTTCGGTCGGTACATAAGAGGTTTGATTCAGGATTGGCTGTACTATCAAGACCTGATCTGCTTCAATTCCGAGAGCTTCGTGAGAGAGATGAAAGATCGGTCCTGGAGCGCTTGCGGTTCCTTCACGAAAGAGAACTAGCAAGGTTCTCTCCGATATGCGCTCTATTTCATAGGGAATTGAGACCTCTTTCTGGACGTTGCTGAAAGAAATCTTGACACCTCTTGTTAGCTCAAAACAATTCTCACCTGGGATAAGCTCGAGGTGTGAGTGTTCTGTTTCAAACCGGATCAGACCGGTACATCCCGAAATACTCAGGATGATGAAAATAATCAATACGGTAAACGAAATGCGGCTAAGCATCTTTATTCTTTAGTTTACCATTAAGAGAGCGAATGGGAGATCAAAGGTGTGGTAAATTATACTGTGAAGAACAGGAGGCGCGATGAAGAGACTACCTAGATCAACATCTGTTGCAGCGGGCACTATAGCGATTCTTACCTTTTCGATCATATCGAAGGGGATGGGTTTCTTCAGGGAGATGCTGGTTGCCGGACTATTCGGTACTTCAGCAAATCTGGATGCCGTTTTCGTTGCCATGACTCCGGCGACCACGCTTTCAGGTATAATCGCGGGTGCACTTGCCGCAATCTTTGTCCCCGTCTACCATTCCATAAGGAATGAAGACACTGAGAGATCAAAAAGATATGCAGGCGCGGTCCTTATCTCCGGTTCGCTGGTTTTTTTATCAATGGGGATAGTCTTTCTATTGATTCCCGATCTTGTGATTCGGCTCTTTGCTCCTGGTTTTTCGAGCGAGATAGTAGCATATGCTTCAAGGAAGCTAAGATACTTATCGATATATCCTCTTATAGGCGGACTTGAAAGCATATTGGGGGCAGTTCTTAAGTCAAATAGAAGGTTTGTGCAATACGGTTTGTCACAGCTCTTCTTCAACGTGATTGCAATTCCCGTAATACTATTGACTTCTCCCTTTCTTTCTGAAGCATCGTATATACTGGCTTGGTTGCTGGGTAATGCGATCACCGTACTGGTATATCTCATACAATCGAGAGATCTTTTTACCCTAAGGGTCGGCAAGGGAACGTCAATTGTCGAGACGCTTTATCTCAGTCTTCCGCTGATCTTTTCGGGAAGTCTTGGAGTGATAAACAACATGGTTGACAAAGCCTTCGTATCTCTTCTTCCACCCGGTCGGGTTGCCTCTTTACAGTACGCGCATACACTTCTCGGACTGATTACCTTTACGATTTCTGCCTTTCAGATGACGGCATATACAGAGCTATCGGAACTTATAGTATCAGGTGAAAGAAAGAGAGTTGAAGAGCGCCTGAGAAAGACCGTTACAACTTCTCTGAATATTTCCTTGCCGCTTACAGCGTGGATTATTATGATGGCCGAACCTCTTGTGAGAGTGATTTATCAACGTGGGGAATTCGATGCCGGTTCAACTAATCTCGTTAGCATGGCACTTATCGGTTACGGCGCACTAATAGTTCTATCACCTATAGCGCATACATGCTCCAGTTATTTCACGGCAAGAAAGAAACTGAAGTCCATCACATTAGTGGCGGTCTTCTCGATTTTCTTGAACGCACTCTTCGACTGGCTTATGCTAGAACCGTTTGGTCATGCTGGAATCGCGGCTAGTACTTCATTAGTGGTTTTGAATGCTACGTTGATATATGTTCTGCTGATTGCAAGGGAAGGCCTGAGATTCATGCCTTTGAAACGGATAGTGAGACTTCTCGGGTCGTCAGTTGCAATGTACCTGATTGTTCTGTTTCTCAGGAACAACGTAAGTACTTGGATTTGGCTTCTTGTAGGCAACGGACTTTTCTTATGCCTGTTCTTGGTTAGTGCAAAGAGCGAAATGAAAGCGATGATGTCAAGAATCTCTTTGTTCTTCAAGAGAGTATAGCCAAAAAGAACTATGCTCTGTTGTGTTCATATGTTTTCCATAGGTTTTCTAAGTGTGCGGAGGAATTATCATGAGAGAAGTGGTGATACTTGGAGCCGGACCAGCCGGCATCTTTGCAGCGATAAATTGCACAACAGAAGGAAGAAATGTGACGATCATTGAAAAGACGAGTTCCGCCGGAAAAAAACTGTTGATTTCTGGAGGCGGACAGTGTAACTTGACAAATGCGGAATCGCCATCTCTTATGCTGAAAAGATACTTTGGTGCTGGACGATTTCTTAAGCCTTCATTGATGGCTTTTGATTCTCAAAAGCTGATGGATTTCTTTGAGCATCGTGGACTCAGGCTTCACACAAGAGAAGACGGGAAAGTCTTCCCAGTTACCTATTCTGCGAGAGATGCACTTGAAGTGCTGCTCAAGGAATGTGACAGGCAGGGAATAAAAATAGTCTATAACTGCAGAGCCAAGGACGTTATTCAATTCCCCTCTGGCGGGTTCTTGGTAAAGACGGAATCAGATTCGATTAATGCAGATTATCTTCTTATTGCTACGGGAGGAAAGAGTTATCCGGAAACTGGGTCAACTGGTGACGGATTTGCTCTTGCTAAGAAACTTGGACACAGTCTATCAGAGCAGCGGCCGGCGTTGACTTCAGTCACAATTAGGAATTTTGGTTTCGGTGATCTGTCGGGAATCTCCCTCAGAAATGTTGAAGTATCTTTATGGAGAAATTTGAAGAAGGTTACGACCCGGGTTGAAGATCTGCTGTTTACTCATGACGGGTTTTCTGGACCTGTTATCTTACATCTCTCAAGAGAAGCCTCGCCTGGTGACATAATCAGATTGAACTTGAGCGGTCAGTTACGCGAGAAACTTGAAGCCAATCTCATCTCCCTCCTTTCAAAAGAAGGAAAGAAACTCGTGAAGAATGTCTTGGACGAGTATGGTCTACCTGAAAGATTGCTGTCGAAGATCATTGATCTTGCCGGAGTTGGTGAAAGAATATGCTCCGAAGTCAGAAAGGATGAAAGAAAATCGTTGGTTACTGGATTATGCGAGCTTGACTTCGAAATAGAACGGGTCGGAGACTTCACTAATGCTATGGTAACAAGAGGAGGAGTTTCGTTGTCTGAGGTCAATCCAAAGACAATGGAATCTAGAATTGTGAACAACCTCTTTTTTGCAGGTGAAGTTCTCGATTTTGATGGAGAGACGGGAGGTTACAACCTTCAAGCAGCCTTTTCAACCGGATATGTTGCCGGGAGGACAATAAACGCAAGAACATCTCGGGTAGAAAACAGATGAAATAGAGCATGCAATTTTCTACTCGAAGAAGAAAACGATATGTTAGTATGATGTCAGGTTGTTGGTTATGCTGTTAGGGCTTTTGTCTGGAGTTGTCTAGAAGACTTGAATTCTCGAAACGTAGTTCTCGTAATTCGAATTAGAGATTTGTTTACGTTCTCAATGTCTCGCTTTCGGAGGTGCATTTTGGAAGTAAAAAAGCCAAAATGGTTTGACAGCTGGATAGAGATCGATGAGAGTTATTTGAAAGTCGCGGGAACAAGCTGGAGACTGAAAGCTAATGCTCCAAAAAAAGTGAAGAGAGAATATCAGAGACTTTTGAAGCAAATTACTGGAAATAATGATTATCCTTATTCATGGAAACATGAGCGCTGAATCTTTAGAATCCGTAAGCTTTATTAACCGGATTTATGGCTCATTAGACAGATGGGAGGGTGTGATTTGAGCATTACTACTGGCACAGGAGATAAAGGTGAAACGAGTCTTTGGAGCGGGGAGAGAGTGAACAAAGACAGCTTACGTGTTGAAGCATACGGGACAGTGGATGAATTGAGCTCTTTTCTTGGTGAAGCCAAGCATTTCGTGTCGGAGGAAATCGGCCGCCACATCGTGTCTATCCAGCGATTTCTCTTTAAACTAGCCGGTCAACTTGCGTCGAGAGACATGCAATACGTCGAACCGATAGTCGAAAACGATATTGTTGCGATCACTGAACTTGTGCACGAGTTCGAGTCGGTGGTCAAACTTGACGGATTTGTTATTCCTGGAAGCACTATAGGTTCTTCAAAGATAGACATTTGCAGAACAGTCGCCAGAAGGGCTGAAAGACGCATCGTTGCGCTTTCTAGAGTAGAAACAATCGATACCACGCTGCTTAAGTACATTAACAGGCTCTCTGATCTTCTCTTCATCTTTGCGAGGTATGAAGAATACAAGGCGGGGAAGATTGTTTATAAGAAAGACATAAAGTGAGTTTATCGATAGCTTACCCTGGCAATACCATCCTTCATGCATGAACCAAAACCGTAGGCCACTGAGCTGGTGTCCATTCCAGGAAGATAAAAAACCGTTATCATTTCGTCAACGTCCTGACCGGAGGTCTCCCACAGTTTGCGGGTAATTTTCTGGAGCTCGGCTTCGCTTACAACTGATTTCTTCAGTTGAATTCTTGCGGTGCGCCTTCTCCAGGCCTTTCCAAAATCCCTCACGGTTACGACTGAATAAGCGTCTTCCAGATTAGACTTCAACTTTAAAGTCTCCCTCCGAATACGATGGAAATATTATACAACATGTTACAAAACAATTCCAACTAGTACAAATAATCTGGTCGGTAATTACTTCTATACAATTCGCATACTAAACTATTCGGCATCGCTTCACTGAACGATGGAAGAGAGGAGTAGCATTCCGAACGAGCTTCATTGCGTAATCGTAAGTAATGCTCTTAGGAACTCCACCAAAACAGCAGCCTTTGTAACAAAAAAAGATTGATGCTATATGGCGCTGAAGGTTCAAGCTTTCTTTGACATTAACAAGAGCTTCGGGAGCTCCCTAGCCGATATTGCTTCTTCAGACGCCGAGAACTTTCTTACAAACGGGGCAGAAATATACCACATTTTTGCTGAACTAAAAGCCTGGTCCCTTTGTTTTGTAGTAAAGCTCTGTGAGCTCTCCCTCGCAATATGGGCACTTCGGCGTCAGGTCGTCTCTTCTTAGCAGATTCATTTCTTTCAGCTCCTTTCAATTCGATCTAACTATCGCATGGCAACTGCAATTCCCAAAACAGTTACCTGGTCTGTAACACTAATCGATTATGAGTTTGAGATAGCCCTTTGTTCTGACGAGAATCTCTTGAACGATTTCTCTGAAGAGAATACCACTCGTAAGCGTTTCGGTCTTTACCAGTTTGCAAAGGGATATTTCGATTTCTCTGCATAGTTTAGTAGTTTCCGAAAGTTCCTCATAGCTCACGGAGCTTGAAAACATTAGATCTCTCATCGCCAAAATCCCAGTTGTTTTCGTCAGAGCATCTCCCCAAAGAGAGAACTCAAATATCCAGGGTTCGATCTCACGGATCAGATCAGCGGGTAGCCTTTCATTTAGCGCTTTTTCCGATCCTGAGATCTTTGTTGCTTCGTCCAAAAGGATTTCATAGACCTCAGTCCATCTGTTTTTTGATAAGAGTTTGCTCAAGTTACTTGTGAGTCCTGTAAGTCTCTCGGAGTGGGTAGTGTGTACGGGACTTCGAAGATTGTATTCACAGAAATGGATCATCTCTTCTTCACAACCCGGTGCAATCTCGGAGATTGCTCTCCTCCAGGATAAGTCAGAATCATAGCGATAAGGGTCTAGAAGGAATTCCGATGCCGAGAAAATTGCGATTTTCGAAGCTAAAGGTTGAATCATGGGGTTTAAAACTATACCCTCCGCGTGATTGACAATGTTCGGGTCTCTGCCTTCATAAGGACCTACATGAAGCTCTGGTACCATAGAAGCATCGTTGACAGGATAATTATCCCACAACAGGATCTTCCTTTGGAAGGCATTCTCGGCCAACTCTGCATTATCTGCACTTAGAACATTAGAGCAAACGTCGGGCCCGGTCCAAAGGATTGAGATATTCCTGTCTAGTTCTCTTCCAAGTGTCTTCATATACTCGGTTGCTTCGCGACCGCAGTACTGAGTGGGACAGATCATAAACCGGGAAGGAGTCTTGAGCTTCTCGTTAATGCTTTTGAAAACTGAATTTGTGAAATGTGCCTGTGCCGATGAGAGGGAAGAGAAAGTGTTCCGATCTTTTTCATAAATCAAGGTTTCCGGAATATCATCATAAAAAAGTCCAAAGGAACGGATACCCGCATCTGCCAACCTCATTAGCTTTTCTACCATGGTATTTACATCTGAATTGCTGGAATACGTTATATTCAACCCGGGACTCACCGCAAATACTATCGATATTCCACGGGATTCCGCTTCTTGAACCAGTATAGAGAACTCTTTGAAGAAGTTTTCGTCATATTGCTCACGCCAGCGCTTTCTGTGTAGCTCATCGTCCTTTGGAGCATAGATATACGTGTTGAAACCGTGATCTCCAAGATACTGAATAACTTCTCTTCTCATATCCATTGTCCACGGTTTGCCATAAAAGCCTTCAACTACTCCCCTGATCTCAAAAGCCATAATTGTTTTAGCTCCTCTCGTTCAAACTGCTTTGGCAACCCTTTCTACATTATCATTATTCCCTACCATTGGGGATAGCATCATCAATGTAACGCAAGAATATCCTTTGCGACATCTCGATTTCCACTGGATTTTGTATCTAATGGCAATAATTGTAGAATAGTTTAATGAAGGGGGTGGGTAGAATGAAAATAGGTTTGGTAACTGACAATACATGTAATCTGACTGCCGAAGAGATAAAGGAATACGATGTACGAATCGTTTCTCTGTACATAAACCGAAACGGTAACTATACTAAAGCTACAGAGCTTAATCTCGATGAATACTACGAAGAACTCGCCGCGGCTGCGGAATTGCCCAGGACGTCTCAGCCTTCACCTCAAGATTTCATTCCTGTCTTCAAGGAAGCCTTGGAGACATACGATGCGCTGATTGTGCCGGTGCTGTCTGGAAAGCTGAGCGGAACCAATGTTTCTGCCAACATTGCCGCCAAAGCCTTTGAGAAGCCCATCCATGTCATAGACTCACAGCTTATCGCCGATGGGACGGGAATGCTGGTGAAGAACCTTGGCGACATGATAAACTCTGGTGCCAACCTTGATGAACTAGTGGAATACGGAACGAATTTTCACGAAAAGACTAGAACGTTTTGTTCGACAGATGACTTGAGCTACCTTCAGAAGGGCGGAAGAATTGGAAAGGCGAAGGCACTAATGGGAAATCTTCTCAAGATGAAACCCGTGATTATTGTTGACGAAGGTGAGCTCAAACCCGTGGAAAATGTTAGAGGAAACAAGAAGCTTCTGGATGTTCTTGTGAGCCATGTGCTCAGTGAAATTCCACCTGAGAGATTGCGTAGAGCTAGGGTTCTGACTATATGGAGGAAGGAAGACGGCAAAACTTTAGAAAGGATGCTTCGCGAGAAAGCTCCCGGAGCTGAAGTAGAACTGAGAGTTATCGAAGCAATTATCGGGACTCATCTCGGTCCTCAAGGCATAGGAGTAATCAGTGAAATGAAGTGATAACGGCAGCTGAAGTTCACGATGACAAAATAAGGATACTGCAGAGGGATTTCTAAAGAGATCGGAGTGACTGGAGGAAAAAGAGTTTTGGATGCGCTGGAAAGAATAGAGACAAGGTATGGAAAAGTCTTTGACTTTCTACAAAGCATGTACAGGCTTACAAATGAAGAGAGGCTTACAAAACGGTTCTCTGAGCTTTCCCCGGGTTACGCTCCTGTAGGGAAAATCGTTGAATGGGTAAAGAGTAGCCGTGCAAATCGAAGAATAGGGATAATACTTTCAATAGATTTCTGAGTGTCAAATGGAACTAGCACTCTATTGGGATTGTCGAGAAAACAAAAAGCCCGGAAGATGTCCGGGCAGGGTGGTAGTAGAAGAAGCTTTTCACGATTTATATGACTTAAGGCTACTGAACTTTGTTCATCTATTGAATTCAAATGCGGAAAGCGCTTTGCAGGAATTTCGGCAGTTATTGATTTTACAATGCGTTTCTTTCGAAGTTAAAAGAGAAAGTTTACATCCCGCATACTACCTAGCAAGATTCTCACCGGGGGGTGAAGATATGGAATATCGCAGACTTGGGAAGACTGATCTTGAGGTATCTCTTCTGGGCTTGGGAGGGTTTCATCTTCTCGAGATAGAGCTTGAGACTGTGAAGGAGATCGTCGAAAGATACCTCGAAGCGGGCGGGAATTATTTTGAGACCGCAAGGTCTTACGGTGATGGAGTATCCGAGAGAAAACTCTCTCTAGTTCTACCTAAAGAAGGAATAATAGTTGCTTCAAAGACTGGAGGAAGAGACAGAAAGTCTTCCGAAAGAGATCTTTTGGCCACCTTGAAAGCTCTTGGGAGAGAGCACATAGACATACTCTTTCTCCACGCCGTTACAAAGAATAGCGACTGGGAAGAGATATCCTCCTCAGATGGTGCACTGAGGACTATAGAATGGGCCAAGAGGGAAGGACTTATTAGTTACGTGGGAATAACCAGTCATGGTTATGGTGGAACACTCTTGAGAGCGCTCAAGGAATATCCTTTCGATCTCTTCATGACACAGATGAACTACTATGACAGATTCAATTTCCCTGAGATAGAAACAAAGGTGATACCCTTTGCAGTCTCTAACAACATAGGGATAGTTGCGATGAAACCACTTGCCGACGGCTATTTATGGAAGAGCACTGAAAACGCTTTCAGGTATACTTTGACAGTTCCCGTCTCGTGTATCGTAAGTGGGATAAATTCTATTGAGCAGCTTGAAGAAGATCTTCGCCTCATTGAGAAGGAACCATTTTCTTCTGAAGAACTTGACGAATTGCTTCTAACCGCTCCTGAACTCGGTAACTATGTTTGCAGGCAGTGCATGAAGTGTCTCCCATGTCCACAAGGGATAAATATTCCCGGATTCTTTCTCGCAGAAGGTCGCTATGACAGGCAGATGCTCGACGGAAAAGTAAGGGATGCTGCAGATTATGCCTTGAGGGACAGACTGGCTCACTGGTTTGGAAGTGAAGAGCAGGGTCTTTCAGAGTACAGTACCATGTCTCCCGGCGTAGATAGTTGCTATGATTGCGGTGTATGTAATGAACGGTGCCCGTACGAAATCGACATTCCCAGAAAATTGAGAATCGTCAAATCGAAGTTCACGGAAGGATATATTTGGTAGTGTGTGGAGATGTCGGTGAGAAAGACCAGTTTTCTTAGTTGTGAAGTAGTAGGCTTCTCTTTCGTATTTATTGTCGGTACCTTGCTTCACATGGCCTATGACTGGAGCGGGGACAATACTATAGCAGGTATTTTTACACCAGTAAATGGAACTGTCTGGAAGCACTTGAAAATGGTTTTTACGCCGGGACTGATACACCTTTTTCTAGAACCGCTGTTTTGCAGAGAGGTGCCAACCGCTTCTTTTCTCTTTGGAAAGGCAGTTGGAATCTAGGTATGTGCGTAACAATTCATGGAGGTTTGTATTCCTATTTTCTTGTCATTCACCACGGTCTCATTCTTGATGTACTTCTCATGGTAATGGCAGTTGCGCTGGGGCAGCTAGTGGCGCTCAAGATCTCATCCAGGATTGCTGCAGAGAAGACTGCAGGCATTACTTGTAATGTTGGTCTTGCTTGATGTCACCTTCGTAGTGTTCACCTTTCTGCCGCCCCATTGGGAGCCCTTTAGAGAATCAATAGCGGGAGCTTTCGGGATCTAGCATAGTCGAAAGCAGCTGGTCTTTTGATTACAGGAATAATGACTCATCAGAATAAAAGGAGGTAATGTCTTGCTTTCTTCAGAAGAGATTTTCAAATCTATGGAAATCAAGCTGGAAGATACTTTGCCACCGGATCCAGAATTCAAGCCGGGAATCCGGAGAGCACCGAAGAGAGAACTAAATCTCTCTAAAAAGGAGATAGAGCTTGCTCTAGTGAATGCACTGCGTTACATACCTGTAAGGCTTCATGATAAACTTGCCCCAGAATTCCTAGATGAACTTCTAACGATGGGCAGGATCTACGGATATAGATATAGGCCTCGGGGTGAAATAAAGGGCAGGCCTATCGAAATGTATAAGGGGAAGTGCATTGAAGGTAAAGCATTTCAGGTAATGATAGATAACAATCTTGACTTCGATGTTGCTCTTTACCCTTATGAACTCGTCACTTACGGTGAGACGGGACAGGTCTGTCAGAACTGGATGCAGTACAGGCTTATCAAAAGGTACCTTGAGGAACTGACTGATGATCAAACTCTGGTTGTAATGTCTGGACACCCGCTCGGATTATTCAGTTCAAACAAATCTAGTCCAAGAGTAATCATAACGAACGCCCTTATGGTAGGAATGTTTGATAATCAGGAACAGTGGATAAGGGCACAGGCGCTTGGAGTTGCTAATTATGGCCAGATGACCGCGGGTGGCTGGATGTACATAGGGCCTCAAGGAATTGTCCATGGAACCTTCAACACGATTCTCAATGCAGGAAGACTGAAACTCGGCATTGGTGACGAAGGCGATCTTGCTGGCCATCTCTTTGTCTCATCGGGACTGGGAGGAATGAGCGGAGCTCAGGGAAAGGCTGTAAAGATAGCGGGCGGTGTCGGCATAATTGCCGAAGTTGACCGATCAAGAATCCAGACGCGACTCGAACAGGGATGGGTTGACGAGGTGATCGAAGATCCTTCTGAAGCATTCGCTCTCGCGGCCAAGAAGATGGAAAAAAGAGAAAGCCAAGCTATTGCCTTTCACGGGAACATAGTGGATCTTCTGGAATATGCCGTCGACAATGATGTTCACATTGAGTTGTTGTCGGATCAGACGTCCTGTCATGCTCCCTATGATGGAGGTTACTGTCCTCAGGGTTTGACTTTCGATGAGAGAACCGAGCTACTGAGAAGTGACAGGAAAAGATTTATAGAACTGGTAGATAAATCACTCGTCAGGCATTTCAGTCTGATTAGAATGCTTGTTGACAAGGGAACCTATTTCTTCGACTACGGTAATTCCTTCATGAAAGCGGTTTTCGATGCCGGTGCAAAAGAAATTGCGAAGAATGGAACGGATACTTCGGAAGGATTCATTTTTCCCTCTTATGTAGAAGATATAATGGGGCCGATGCTTTTCGACTTCGGGTACGGACCGTTCAGATGGGTATGCCTGAGCGGCAAAAAGGAGGACTTGTTGAAAACCGATGCCGCAGCAATGAGTTGTATTGATCCAGATCGACGAGGCCTGGACAGGGACAATTACATCTGGATTAGGGACGCCGATAAGAACCGACTTGTAGTTGGCACGCAGGCGAGAATACTTTATCAGGATGCTGTCGGAAGACGCGATATCGCTCTGAAATTCAACGAGATGGTGAGATGTGGAGAGATAGGGCCGGTAATGATTGGGAGAGATCATCACGACACCGGCGGTACCGATTCGCCTTTCAGGGAGACATCGAATATAAAAGATGGAAGCAATATTATGGCAGACATGGCAACCCAGTGCTTCGCTGGCAATGCTGCAAGAGGCATGAGCATGGTCTCGCTCCACAACGGTGGAGGCGTTGGAATAGGCAAGGCAATAAACGGTGGCTTTGGTCTTGTACTGGATGGAAGCGAGAGAGTGGATGGGATTATCAGAACATCAATATCTTGGGACGTCATGAGTGGTGTGGCCAGAAGAGCCTGGGCGAGAAACGAAAACGCCCTGTCCGTTGCATCTGAATTCAACAGGCAAAAGAGGGGGAGCGAGCAGATAACGCTTCCTTATCTGGTGGATGAAGGAATCATCAGCAAAGCGATTAAAGAAGCTGAAACCGAAAAGGAGAAATGAAGCAATGACGATGTACTTTTCAAAGAGTGACGAAGAGACAACTAAAACACTCCTTGAGAGAATATTTGAAAGGGCCGAGGAGAAGAAGATCGATAAAGTGATCTTGCCTTCTACGAGTGGTGTAGTTGCAAGAATGGCTTTTGATCTTGTCCCTGATTCAGTCCGGTTGATAATCGTCACTCATAGTGTTGGCTTTCGAGAACCAGATGAAGATGAATTCGACCCTCAAGTTAGGAAGCTCTATTCTGGAAGTCGACATTCACTACTTACAGTGACCCATCTCTTCAGAGGAATAGAAGTAGCTTTTGCCAAAGCGAATGGCGGCGTGTATCCTTTACAGATTTTTGCGACAGCCCTGCGCCTCTTTGGCCAGGGAACGAAAGTAGCCGTTGAGATAGCCATAATGGCAGCCGATGCAGGAATTGTAAGAACTGATCAGTGGGTGATTTCGGCAGGCGGAACAAACCACGGGATAGATACTGCTTTTGTCCTAAAGCCATGTCATTCAACTGATTTGAGTATCTTCAAATTCGGGGAGCTAATAGGCATTCCGTCTAGTCTCTAATCTGCATATGATTGAATTCCTTGTTGATTCAGGCTATAATCAATTTTATGTGGGGCCGTAGCACAGCTGGGAGCGCGCCGCCTTCGCAAGGCGGAGGCCGGGGGTTCGAATCCCCTCGGCTCCACCAGGGGGAGTTATCTCCCCTTTTTTGTTTCTGTCTGGACAGTTACTCTTGTTCTTGCTTAAAAATCCTCATCGCCTTCAAAAGATGAACTATCGTATGAAAAGACTCCATTTTTCGGAAAAGAGTGATTGATCAAATATTCTTTGTCTCCCTTCGATCTTCTAAAGATCCTTTACCAGTTGTTGCACAGCATGAAAGTAATTTGAAAAGATTGCTGCTGGCCGATTTCTATACTAAGCGTGCTCTATAATCACAATGCACTGCGGACTAGACTGTTTTTAGAGACTGGATTAGAGTGTATCTTCACTTCGGTGGAAGAGACTCTAACTGATATCATCGTTGTTGAGGTGAAAAGGTGCAAGATAAAGAATCGAGACTGTTCGAAAATGTCCGGAACATCGCAGATAGGGTGGAGAAATCAGTACTTGCCTTCGAAGACGCCTGTGAGAAAGTTCGTGACGGTGTTGTCATTAACGATGATTTCTCGGCTTCTCAACACTTGATCTCTCAGCTTAACGAACCCAAGAAGCTTGAGAAATTATCTCTTCGTCAAAGCAATCTAGTAAGAATTCTTTCTGCAATCAGGATGGGTGAGGTTCTTAGCTATGAGGCATTAGAAGCAAAGCTTAGGGAGTGGGAGAATGACATTCTTTTGTCCACATCGTTGTTCAGAGGAGTACAACGTAGTGGAAGAAAACTTGCATTTAAAGATTTGCTGACTGTTATTGGAAAGTCCGAAGAGATCGATTCACTTCTCTCAAGAGTAATCCGCTATGATTCTTCCGATCTAGTTGCTGCAAAAAAGCATGCTTCAGTCCTTCTCGAGTCAGCGGTACTTGACGGAAGAGATGGCTTCGATCCGGAAGCCCTGCTAGATCTATGGAAAGAGAATGAAAAGGTCCGCCCTCTTCTGCTCTTGCTATCAGGTGAGAGAACACCATTAATAAGGGAAATGATAGGTAAGTCTTTCGGAGATGATCTTTCACTTCACCTCGGTATTATCTTGAAAGCGGTGAGGTATGGAATCAATCTTCCCGATAATCACCCGGTCTTAACTGCTGATCCTTGTTTAAGAAAGATTTACTCTTTGCTTATAGATCTGAGAGATCAGATTCGTGTGAACTCAGTTCTTGTTCAGTTCAGTTTCTATGGTGATCCTCTGAAGACAGGAAAGGGTTCCAGTGGTGGAATGGGAACGTTTCTCAGAACACTCGGAAATGAACTGACTCAGAACTTACCGGGTGTTGTTACAATCGTTCCACTCGAAATGAGGGAAATATCGAGAATGGACCGATTGTGGAGAACGGAAAGAGAACATCACTACTTCATGTACGTTCCTTTTCTAGACTTCGAAAAGATGATTACGAACAACTTTCTTAAAGATAGAACTACTGTAATTTCGAACGTTACAGACGTACTTTCAATTGCGGGAATTAGCCCGGGACAATTTCATTTGAGGTTTTCGGATTTCGCTTCTCAAGCGATGCTCGATCTATCGAAAAAGACTGGGGTCCGGTCCTTTTTTACGGTAACACCCGATCCCCAGCGGCGCTTCGTAGATCAGAAAGGGTCTCTTATCAAACTGGATGCTGTTGATGCATTAAGAGAGACTTCAAAAGTCGAAGTATCGTGGAAGATGCTTAGGGACTGCGACAGGCTTTTCGGAATAGGAAGTGAGGAGAGCAGGAATCAGCTACTTGCATACTATCCGCCACTTCTCGACGAAAGTATCTCAAAGAAACTCACGATGATGCCGGAAGGTATATCATTACGGAATGAGTGCCCGATTTTTGTGAATGGGCCTCTCTATTCGATGCTATTCGAGAAAGATAAGGAATTCTACCTCGAAAGATCTTTCAGAAGCAATCCTCTGCTTCTTACGGTTGGAAGACTTGATCCTGCAAAGGGCCAGGTGAAACTACTAAAGGCCTGGGGAAACTCTGGTCTCTGGAATTCGTTTAATTTAGTTATAGTCGGGGGAGATCTGGATCATCCAAATAGAATCGAAGCAAACGAACTTGAGGAGATCAGGAAATACGTGAGACAAAACAAAGAACTCCACGGGAGATTCTGCCACTTACCTGCGATGAACAACGATGAGATTAGATGTCTTGAAAATAGTATTTCGCGAGTAAAAGCCACTCCGTGGCCTCCGACGTATGTTGCTCCTTCCTTCAAAGAGGAGTTTGGAATAGCCATACTTGAAGCCATGGCTGCAGGCTTTGTGGCTATCGCGCCAAAGCGCGGGGGAGTGAAGAGTTATATACGTGACGGATACAATGGTTTTCTCATTGATACAACCGACGAGGCTTCGTTCGAAAAGGAGCTAAGGAGACTGCTGATAGATGCAAGACCCTCCGCAAGAAGAATGAAGATGATTGCCGAGAACGGGAGCAAAACTATTTATAGGAGGTACTCCATTTCCGTAGTGGCAAAGCAGTTTTCATCTTATTATTCTTCTTGAAGGGGTTTTCCAACTGGTTTGTGTAAGAAGGTAATTGATGTATAAGAGTAACTTCATTTTCAAGTAAACAGACACTGTCTTCAGTGGTAGGTAACTTTATCAGAAGATCTTGAGTCTAGTTGAGAAGACCTTGTGTTGACAAGACAGGATGGACCGATGGACTTTTAAGATTGGCGCTGTGTGATAGAATTATTTATGAAGGACTGCGGGATAAACCAGGTTTCGGTCACCAACAGATTACTACTCTTTCCAACATTAGCAAATCTTTGTCTTATAAAGACTTCTAGTGAACGAAGCCGGTTAACTCAGCAGAAAAAAATCAGCGACTCGTTGGGCGATAATTTTTCCTGCAGGAATCGATTTACAAAGAAATAATTTTCAGAGTGTTGAGCATCGTTAGAGAAAGGAAGTGGAGATATGAGAGTTTTGATGGTTTATCCAGAGTATCCAGAGACGTTCTGGAGTTTCAAACATGCCTTGAAATTCGTCTCCAAAAAGGCTGCATATCCACCGCTGGGGCTCATGACCGTTGCCGCTATGTTGCCTAAAGAATGGGAGAAGAAACTTATCGATATGAACACAGATACTCTACGCGATGAAGATATAGAGAAATCAGATTACGTAATGATTAGCTCAATGGATATTCAGTTCGACTCGGCAAAGAAGGTTATTCAGAAGTGTAAAGATTTAGGCGTCAAGACTATAGCGGGCGGGCCGCTTTTTACAACAAGACCCGAGGAGTTCAGTGAGGTCGATCACCTTGTTCTCGGCGAAGCAGAGAAGACTTTGGAGCCATTTCTCCTTGATTTGGAGAAAGGGCAGGCCAAGCACATCTACAAATCCGATGATTTTCCGGATATTGAAAGTAGTCCCATTCCAGACTGGAGTCTTTTGGACATGAGAAAGTACTCTTCAATGAACATCCAGTACTCTAGAGGCTGCCCTTACAACTGTGAGTTCTGTGACATCGTTCTGCTCAACGGGCACATTCCCAGGACAAAGAGCGCTGAAAAGCTTGTCGCTGAAATGGAAGCTTTATATAAAGCCGGCTGGCGTGGAGGAGTATTCATAGTTGACGATAACTTCATCGGCAATAAGGTAAAACTGAAGAGAGAGATTCTTCCAGCCATTGCAGAATGGATGAAAAAAAGGAACTATCCGTTCGTGCTGAATACAGAAACCTCAATCGATCTTTCAGATGACGACGAACTCATGAGACTCATGGTAGATGCAAGTTTTGGAACCGTATTCGTTGGGATAGAGACTACCGAAGAGGAAAGTCTAGTTGAGTGCGGTAAGTTCCAAAATCGAAACAGGGACTTGCTTTCATCTGTGAGAAAGATGCAGGAGTTCGGACTTCAGGTTCAGGGAGGATTCATTGTGGGTTTCGATCATGACAAACCCTCGGTATTTAGCAACATGATCGATTTCATTCAGAAGAGCGGTATAGTGACGGCGATGGTCGGTGTTCTTACTGCACCAACGGGAACGAGACTTTTCCAGAGACTGAAAAAAGAGAACAGGATCGTATCGGAGTTCTCCGGCAACAACACCAGCACTATGACTAACATAGTTCCCAAGATGGGAATGAAGAATCTGGTAGACGGATACTACAGAATTCTCAAGAGCATCTACGCGCCGAAGCCTTACACCCAGAGAGTAATTACCTTTCTTAAGAACTACAAACCTAATTCAGTTAAACACGTTAGGCCTTTCACCGATAGTATCAAGGCTTTTTTGAAGTCCCTATGGGTACTTGGAATTAAGGATAAAGGCAGAATGAACTACTGGTCGTTGCTCTTGTGGACGATTTTCTTCAAGCCGTCGCTTTTCCCTTTGTCAGTCGAATTTGCAATATACGGCTATCACTTCAGAAAGTCCCTTTCATTTGGGTTGCAAGCGGAAAACGAAGCTCAACCGCCGAGCAGTTAGAAGGGATTCTTGTCAGGCTGGTACTGGCAGCGGAAAGAGTAATTATGATGAACGATAAACTCTCTGTTCTCAAGAGGTTATAATTGAATCTCTTCTAACATTCCTGACTAAATAAGGATAATGGTGGTGTCAGCGATTTTCGATGGCGGGAGTGAGGGCATAGTTAATGTCAAGAAAGAGTGTTAGATTCGGGAGCTTTCTCAGAAATCACATAGATGACAAAGATAGGTTCAAGAAATGGCTTCAGCTCGGCATGGCATTTGAGAACTTCAGAAGAAAGCATTTTCCAGACAGAGATCGACCGCGATTTGTCAATACGGTCAATCATTTGGCTCTGGAGGAAGTCTATTTTGCAGTCAAGGGCGAGAATACCGCGTGGGTAAATCTGATGAACCCTTCAGAACTACTTCTTTCGGCGGGGCTAAACCCCGTTTCGGCCGAAGGCATTTCGGGCGCACTTTCGTCTATGCATCTTGAGGACACGGCAATCTCAGTTTCTTCACAGGCTGGAATAAGCGATTCTCTTTGTACTTTTCATAGGGCTTCTCTCGGTGTTTCTTTGAGAAAGCTACTTCCTCCGCCGAAACTGGTGATGACCACAAGCATTCTATGCGACGGAAACCTCCCGACCTTCAAAAGAATAGCTGGAGAGTATGACGTGCCTTTTATTTTGATCGATGTGCCCAGAGGTCGGAAGCAGGAAGCGGTAGGGTACGTCGTGTCTCAACTGAAAGATGTAATTGTCACAATTCAAGAGATCACCGGGAAGCCTTTCAAGATGGATGAGTTGTCGTTGAGATTATCTTATGAAAGAGAACTGATAAATAACCTCGAAAAGGCTAGGCTCAGAGCGCACGGCTCGTATCTTCCTCAGCATCTCTACGAACATATGAACTCGCTGTATGTCCTTCATACTCTTGCCGGTGATCCTCGAATTGCATTGGGCTCCAGAAACATCGCGGAGAGCCTTAAAGTAATCCCCGAAAACTCAAAGAGGATACTATGGCTACACATACCACCTTATTACGACAATGAGTTATTCGAGTTATTTTCACCTAATAGTGAAAATCTAGTTGTAGGTAACGAACTTATGTGGGACTGGATATATCCAGTAGATCCCGACCGACCGCTAGAAAGCCTTGCAAAAAAGCTTGTTTTCAATCCGCTTTGCGGTAGCGTCGTTGATCGGGGCGAGTTCTGTTTGGGCCTCGCCAGAGATTTCAATGTCGATGGGGTTATTCACTTCTCTCATTGGGGTTGCAGGCAGTCTTCCGGAGGCGTGCCTTTCCTCAAGAGGTTGTTTGAAAGTGAGAAGATTCCATTTCTAGAGTTAACGGGAGACTGTGTCGATCATTCATCACAAGGTGCGGGGCAGCTTCGAACAAGAGTGGAAGCCTTCCTCGAAATACTGGAGAACAGAAGATGATCTACTACACATGTAGCTATTTACCTTTGGAAGTACTTATGGGTAGTGATATTGCTTTCCAGAGGCTGATGACATCTTCTCCGACCTTAAGTCATGAACTGGGATGCAACCTTTGCGGATATGCAAAGACAGTCTATCAGAAGGGCATGGAGCTTGACTCGAATGATTGTCTCTTGATAGTCGATTCCTGCGATGCAATGCGTAGAGTTGGAGACCTTCTCGATGAACTCTCCTTGGCAAACGTATTCATCCTCAGATTACCCTGGAAAAGGGATAGAGAAGCAGTAAGATTCTTGGCAGCCGAGATTCAAAGGTTAGTTTACTTCCTCGAGAGCTCAGGTATTTCCACCGATCTTCGAGAAGGCATTCGTAGATTCAACGAACTTGTCGATTTTGTGCAAGCGAATGAAAAGAGATCGGCAGCAGAAGACCTTACGGACCTATATTTTCAGGCACTTAATGGCATGCAGGCAACTTACACTTCGAAATACGGAGCAACTGCTGGCAAGAGCCGGCTTGCAATAACCGGCGGGATAACTGACATTGGAGCTTTAGATGCAGCAGTTGAAAAGGCGGGAGGCATGATCGTTGCTAACGACACCTGTTTGGGAGGTAGACCATTTTCAGAGAAAACTCAAGAGAAACCCGATCCGCTTCATGCAGTTGCAGAGAGACTTCTTAAGTGGAGATCGCCGTGCGCTCGATTCTCGGAAGGAGAATTTCGTTCAAATGGGAAAGTTGATGCGACGGTCTTTGTGGCTCCGAAGTTCTGTGATTTCTATGATTTTGTGCGTCCTAATGATGGCAAAAGTGTCTACAGAATAGAACTTGATTATCCTATCAATTCCCAAGGGCAGTTGTCAACGAGAATAGGAGCATTAATGGAGAAGAATAGCGTAAGATCAGTGTCACCTTCCAAGGAGGGAATGAAGATGCTTTTTGCCGGGGTTGATTCCGGTTCTACCACGACTAACGGAGTCTGATAGACAAAGAAGGAAGAATCATTTTCTCGAAGACATTGAAGACCGGTGTAAGAGCTTCAAATACGGCCGAAGCTCTAATTGCGGAGATGACTGAAGTGGCTTCGAAGGAAGGCAAACGCATAGGAAAATGTGTTTCCACTGGTTACGGAAGGTTGCTGGTTTCATCTGCAAGTGACAGGATTACGGAAATCTCATGCCACGCCAGGGGAGTCTTCGCACTCTTTCCAGAGGCAAGGGGGATAATCGACATCGGTGGTCAGGACAGCAAGGTAATTCGACTATCCCCGGATGGTAATGTCGATGACTTCGCCATGAATGACAAATGCGCAGCTGGAACGGGAAGGTTTCTGGAAGTTACGGCGTCTGCACTTGAACTTGAAATAGATGAGATGGCCCTTATGGCTAGGAAACGGAATAAAGATGTTTCTATAAGTTCTGTCTGCACAGTTTTCGCAGAGTCCGAAGTCGTTTCCTTGATCGGAATGGGAGAGAGGATAGAGAACATCTCGTCTGGTCTGTTTAGGGCCATTGCCAAGAGAGTTGGAGCAATGTATTCGAGACTTGGATCTCCCGTTCCCCTTGTTTTCACCGGGGGCGTCGCGAGAAACTCTGGAGTTGTTGATGCTTTGAAGGAACTTTTCGGAACAGAGATCATAGTTCCTGAAGCTCCGGAGATAGTAGGGGCCTTTGGAGCTGCGCTGATCGCAAGAGACTCGGTTGTTGAAGATTAGCTTTGATGAGCTTGTGAGCTTCACTCAATACTGCTTCTTCATAAAACTTGGGAAGTGTGTTAATGGATTTTGATGATTGACTGAAGAAAGTTCCAGAGATCAGAGAAGGTTTATTGAGGATATTTCTCATGTGAAACCCCACGAGGACAAATGGCTAGTCGACCATGAAAGTGAAGCGAAGGTGATTCGTTTGTTCGAAGAGAAGGTCGATGCAGTTAAGGCGGCCTCAGAGATGGCCAGGAACACCCCGATAGAAGACTTGTGATTCAAGAATCAAATGGAAACGTGGAAAAACAAAACCGTGTGAATTGATAAGTCTCTTCAAGAATGCTTTGGGGCTACGAGAGCGTTTATTCCTGTGGCACTTCATAATAGATTGTCCAGACACTGAAAGATTTCGTAACATCTGTTGTTTTGGAAGAAAGAAGTAAACTGCGCTATGAGGCCACGCTATCTTGTCAAAGCAAAGTTCAATCTATTTGAAAAACGAGTATGGAAGTCCAGGAGTCAACAGAACCAAGCAGCCTCAAGATCCCAGGCGTTAATCTTAGAACACCAAAACATTACCTGAACAACTAAACAAGATCATATCTTGCCTGGTTGGAATTACAAATGCGTCTCAGAGAGGAAAAAAGACCCGTGGGCGAAAGCGATGAGTAAAAACGAGATAAGAGTAGTCGTTTTATACTCCGTGAGATTTCTTAAACAAAGCGGTTTTCACTTCTGCCCTAATAGGTTTCAATGGAACATTTGCAACTGAGTCACCTTTTATCTATTTTGAATACCCACTGTGCAAAGACTCCTGATTCAACGATCACAGTATGTGCTACGCCGGCTGGAATGAGAAGAGATTCGCCAATTTGAAGCGTATGTTCTTCATCCACTATCATTTCGTCGCTTCTGTACTCTCCTTCAGAAATCTCATCCACCTTGCCTGTGAGTTCACCGGTCTTGACCTTTGCCTTTCCCGAGATTACAACATAAAGATCGTGCTGATTCCTGTGTGCTTCTGGTCTTCCTGAAAACGGAGCTTTGATTTCTACTGCCTTTGCCGAGAAGCCAGCCACTTTTTGCGCGAAATCAAGACTGTTTGCCGAGTATTTGATCGCCTTTTCTGCCATCTTAGTCCTCCTTTTAATATCAAACATAGTTATGGTCGTTGAACACTATTGGTTATTAATTTCCAAACTGTCCTGCTACAGACGTCGAAAGATAGTTTCCCTCTCAGATAAGTGGGATGAACGAGTTGCTCTCTTAAAGCTGGACGTTCAAATTGCCGCCGAGCAAGCTCTGAAGTTTTTCAACCTGCTCATGCTCACCAAGTACCATGAGACTGTCTCCTGGCTTCACAATAGTTGACGCGCTTGGGTTGAATTTGTTCACACCGTCGCAGACCGTTGCGATCACAATCAACCCAATCCTTTGAGGAATTTTCAAAGCTTCAAGCGTCATGCCCTCTGCTCTGAAATTGCCTGGCACTTTCACTTCTTCGAAGCGAAGCTGAAGCGAACCCGACTGAGATATACTGTCAAGAAAGCCGATTACAGTTGGATTAAGCATCATCGTAACCATTCGATGCGCACCGATTTCTTGAATGGGAATCACTTTGTCGGCCCCGGCATAGTTCAGCTTGTTGATGTTCTCGCGATGGGCAACTTTTGAGATTATCTTCATGCTCTTGTTCATTCCCCTGGCGGTGAGAACAACAAAAATGTTGTCCACGTCGTCCGGTAAACATGACATCAAACCTTGAGCCTTCTCTACTCCCGCGCTTTTTAGCGTTTCTTCTTCAGTGGCGTCTCCAGAAACATAGATCAGCTTTCCTCCCTCTCTTGCAGTCAAATCTTTGAGCCTCTCTTCGCTCTTCTCAACAATCACCACATCGTTATTTCTCTTTGACATCTCTTGAGCGATAGTCGACCCCAGATCACCACCGCCGATTACTATAAAATGATTCTCAAGCTTCTCTATGGTTTTCAAAATTCTTCTCCTCCTGATCATTTTGTTTACCCTACCTTCAACGAGAAAGGCAGTTATGTTGGATACAGCGTAAACAACTATGGTGATGCTGGCAAGAATCACTAAGCTCGTAAAGATTTTTCCTGCCTGAGAAAGTTCGGTAATCGTCCCATAACCGACAGTAGAGATCGTTATCATTATCATAAATATTGAATCGATCGGACTGTACCCTTCGATTATCGAGTACCCGATAATTCCAATCAGAAACACTGCTGCCAGTAGAATGAGAGAGACTACGATCTGTTTTGCACCGCCGGTTTCGTTCGTCATGATTTCCTCCAGGTGGAAAGAGTCAAAGTGAAGCCACTTCGCCCTTATGGTAAAATCTTATCAGAAGGGGGCCGCTGTCGTCGATGAAGAAATATACTCTCAAAAGTTCAGAAATTCCCGGATTTTTAACTGAAGGACTTGACGAAGAGCAGTTGAAGGCTGTCATTGAATCAAGCGGCCGTTCTTTAATAGTTGCGGGACCGGGTTCTGGAAAGACAAGAGTGATAACTTACAAAATCGCTCATCTTGTTTCAAATTCAATAAACCCGCAAAACATTCTTCTGGTGACTTTTACCAGGGCGGCTTCTAGAGAAATGATCGATCGCGCAAGACGTGTTAGTGGATCGAATCTTAAGGGAATGCTTTCGGGTACTTTTCACCATGTCTGCAATTATTTCTTGAGAAAGTATGCTAAGGCCGCTGGCTTGGCGGAAAACTTCACGATTCTTGACAGAGAAGATGCCAAAGACCTCATAAAACACTGTAGAACAGAATTACTGGAAGAGAGAAAGGGTATCAACAGTTCGACTCTTCCCTCAGCGGGCGTGCTGCAGAGCATCTACTCGTATTCGGTTAACGTTCTTTCATCTCTCAGAGAGTCTACGGTGAGAAAGAACAGGAAGTTTCTCGGTTCTTATGATGAGATTGAAGAGATCTGGAAACGGTACGTTCAGGAGAAGACTGTACAGAACTGTGTCGACTACGACGATCTTCTCCTCAAAGCACTCAAGCTCTTCAACGACAATCCATCGATCTTGAACAAAGAGGCCGAGAGGTTCAGATGGGTTCTAGTCGATGAGTTTCAAGATACGAACGTTCTTCAGTTCAGACTCGTTGAAATGCTTTCCTCGGTCCATGGGAACCTCATTGTCGTAGGTGATGACGCTCAGTCCATCTACTCTTTCCGTGGAGCAAGGTTTGAGAATGTCTATGATTTTCTTTCGGCTAAAGATGCCAGGATCTACAAGATACAGACGAACTACCGTTCAACTCCTCAAATAGTCGAACTGATAAATTCGATAGTTCCTCAGGATTCAATTGAAAAACAGCTGAGAGCCGTTCGTATGAACGGGCCGATCCCGGTTGTTGCCGAGACCTGGGACAATCTTGAGGAGGCATCTTTCGTTGCCCAGAGAATTCAAGAACATATAGATGACGGGGTAGATCCCGAAAACATCGCCGTCCTGTATCGTTCGCACTATCACTCCCTTGAGCTACAGATGGAGATGGACAAGCGAAAAATGAATTTCACTCTCTACTCGGGTCCCAGATTTACAGAGACGGCCCACGTGAAGGATATTCTCGCGTTGCTCAAAGTAATAGAGAATCCTCTTGATCAAGTTTCCTGGGGTAGGATTTTGAGGCTATTTCCCGGCGTGGGAAATGCGACCTCCCTCAGGATAATTCAGGGTATCTCAGCAGCTGCCAACGACGGTCACAGAGCTGAGGAGGTAGTAAACTCCCATGTGAGCAAACGGATAAAACTCGATAAACTCGTGAGTATTTTGGGTGCAACGAATGAAGAGGAGCCTCCAACGGAAATCGTTAGAAGGTTTTATGCCGATTTTTACGGTGATTATCTCGACGAGAAGTTTCCGGATGCTAGAGAGAGAAGAATGGATGTTGAAAGACTTATAGAGATCGCGGGCCGCTACATTTCCATATCCGATCTGCTTGAGGATCTGGCTGTCAGCGAAAAGATAGACATTGAGCGCGAGTCGGCTGAAAAACAGCCGTCGGTTGTACTTTCCACTGTGCATCAGGCGAAGGGTCTTGAATGGGAGGTCGTGTTTATTCTAGCGGCCAATCCCGGCGATTTCCCAAATTCAATGGCAATATTAGAAGGTTCTCTCAGCGAAGAAGAACGAATATTCTATGTTGCCGTTACTAGGGCGAAAGATTATCTTTACATACTCAGGCAGAAGGGCGGGAGATCGAGACCTATGATAGGGAACAGATACGTCTTTAGAAGCGGGCATGATTTCGTAGAGAAGCTCCCTAAAAACTGCTTCGAAAGATGGGATGTCAGCTGGGATTCCTAATGGAGACAATTGTTCCAATATAGTAGCAAAGTAGGAGGGAGAAGAAATGAACTCACTGTACTTACCACTTTTAGCAGGGATCATATCTACCATCTTTGCTTTCGTCATGTTGCGGAGAACTCTTGGGTTTTCGCAGGGTAACGACAGGATGAAAGAGCTATCTAAGTACGTTCAAGAAGGTGCCTCTGCTTTTTTGGAGGAAGAAGCAAAAAAGATATTCCTTGTTGCGGTAATTCTTGCAGCCGTTCTGGGAATAATCTTTCAGTCTTTCAAGTACCCGATTGTCCTTCTCTTTGGAGCCCTTGTTTCTGAGGCCGCAGGAGTAATCGGAATGTATGCGGCCACGAGAGCGAATGCAAGGGTAGCAGCCGGGGCAGAGAGCGGATTGTCAAGTGCTTTCAAAGTTGCTTTTTCAAGCGGATCCGTTATGGGGCTCGCCGTCGCCGGTTTCTCCTTAACGGGTTTGGCAGTTGTAATGCTGGTTTTTAAGAGCTCCTTTGTTTTTGAAGGCATTACCGATCTTTCGAAAGCCTTTGGAAGGATCTCTTACATAGACGGTGTAATGATACTCAGCTCTTATTCACTCGGAGCCAGTCTCATTGCGCTGTTCGACAGGGTAGGCGGAGGTATGTACACTAAGGCGGCTGACATGAGTGCCGACCTTGTGGGAAAGATCGAAGAGCATATCGAAGAGGACGACCCAAGAAATCCCGCAACAATAGCCGATAACGTAGGTGACAACGTTGGCGACGTTGCAGGTTTGGGGGCGGACATTCTCGAGTCTTATGTGGCTTCGATCGTCTCTGCAATAGTTCTTGCTATTTTCATGAAGTTTGCTGATCATGGAACTATGACCGAGTCCCAATATTATGGGCTGATATTGCTTCCGGTCCTGATAGCCGGCGCCGGTGTTCTTTCTTCACTGATTGGTGTTCTTGTAGTTGCAAGCTTGAAGTCTAAGGATGCCCGCAAGAGTCTCAGTTTTGGGAATCTATTTACCGGCGGTCTTGTCCTGGCATCGGTAGCGATAGTTATAGGGATCGCAGCGCCCGATTATCCATTCAAAGATGCATTCTTAATCAATCCCGAATTCGTTTCACGGTGGAGACTTTTCTTTGCAATTGCTTCCGGCTTGATTGCAGGAATAATCATCTCAAAGCTCAGCGAGTATTACACGTCCGATGACTACAAACCTACAAGAAAACTCGCGAAAGACACTCAAAGTGGAGTCGCGATAAACATCACCGGCGGTCTCGCTCTTGGAATGGGCAGCACTCTATGGCCAGTGATAACCTTAGCTATTGCCATACTTGCGGCATATTTGTCTGCAGGGGTCTACGGAATAGCCATAGCGGCCCTTGGAATGCTTTCCTTTGTCGGATATATCGTTTCTGTTGACTCTTACGGCCCAGTTGCGGACAACGCGGGCGGTATTGCTCAGATGGCAAATCTGGATCCGAAGGTAAGGAAGCTCACAGACCGACTAGATTCTGTAGGCAACACTACTGCGGCCATAGGGAAGGGCTTTGCAATAGGCTCTGCAGCTTTTGCTGCTCTTTCACTAATAGTATCTTACATATGGGGTTCGGCTGGGACAGCGGAAGAAATCATAAACAATCCAGTAATTAATCTGGTAGAGCCCTATACACTTATCGGAATTCTTTTAGGAGGAATGCTTCCCTTCTTCTTCACGTCACTTTTGATCAAGGGAGTGGCCGATACAGCAAATCTAATGATAGTTGAGATTAGAAGGCAGTTCAAGGAAACTCCTGGGATCAGGACTGGAGAAGCTGTGCCTGACTACAGGAGATGCATTGAAATTACGACAAAGGGTGCGGTTAGCAGAATGCTTACTCCCGGAGTTGTGGCGATCGCCTCACCGTTCATTGTTGGATTCCTTTTTGGTAGGTCGGCAGTTGCCGGTTTGCTGGTTGGCGGACTCTCCAGCGCAATCATGATAGCTATATTCAGTGCAAACTCCGGAGGAGCCTGGGACAATGCGAAGAAATTCATTGAAACCGGTGAGTATGGAGGAAAGGGTACGCCGACTCACGAAGCTGCAGTCGTAGGAGATACAGTGGGAGATCCGCTGAAGGACACCGTTGGTCCTTCTATGGATATTCTTATCAAGTTGATGTCTGTAGTTTCTCTGGTCTTTGGCTCTCTCTTCCCGGTAACACCATTCTTTATGTAAAATAGTTATATGGTTGGCGCGGTCTTCAAGACCGCGCTTTTTTCTTCTTGAAGTACCTCTGTCAAAGTTGCAATACCTCGTGTTAGAATTCTCTCATGGACACAAAGAAAGCTTTTAGCCTGATTTCATCTTATGGTTTCTTTCTCTTTGGGTTTACATCAATAATACTTGGAAGCGCATTGCCGGCTATCGAGAAGAGCTTTGGCTTAGACCATCAGATCGCAGGCGTTTTGCTTTCGCTTCCTACGCTTGCCTTTATGGCTTCGGCTATTGTCGTTAGTTCTCTCTCTAATCGATTTGGACCCTTTAAATTGCTTGCCGCAGGCATTGTGTGCATTGCTGCAGGATTGACCGTCCTCTCTGTTGGTCGGTCATTCTGGCTTTTGTTAGTAGGAAGCATGACAGTGAGCTTCGGGACGGGAAGTATGGAAACTTCAATTGGAATAGCAGTCTCAGGACTGAACTACAAAAAGCCTGGGGGAGCTTTGAACCTCATGCATTCTTTCTTTGCGATAGGTTCAATTATCTCGCCTCTTATCGTGGCGGCCTTTCTTGTTGACTACACGTCATGGTGGAAGCCGTTTCTCATAGCTCTCTTTGTATCGCTTCTGCTGTTATCATTCATTCCGTTTCTTTACGGAATACCCTTTGTAGGAAGTGATGAGAAGGCTACTCACTTCAGAAAGGAGATTTTTTCCAAGAAGATCTTCTGGCTTATTATGGTGGGTGTTCTTCTTTATGTGGGCTACGAGATTGGTTTCACTTCATGGCTTTCGAGCTTCATGTTTGAATCGAAGGGTATTGAGATGAGATACGCGAGCATCTTTCCGGCGCTTCTCTGGGCAGGGATATTCGTCGGGAGATTACTGGCCGGGATCTTCGTCGATAAACTTGGATACGAGCTGTCGCTTTTGATGATGGTGATAATAGCTTTTGTTTCGTTTGGAGCAGCGTTGCTTCTCCAATCCGCTATTGCGATTGCGTTAGCGGTAGTATTTGCTGGTTTTGGCTTTTCTGGAACTTTTCCCACGCTTCAAGCCATCCTCATATCCTCCATGAAAAATGGAATCGGGTTCGCAATTGGAATGTTCACAGTTGCTGCATCAATTGGCGGCGCAATGTCTAATTTCCTCGTAGGGCTTCTTGGCCATCACTTCGGTATGATGGCCGGTGTTATCTTCATCTTGTTTCTCATCTTTCTTGAGATGGTCGTTGTGCTTTTAATAATGAGAGTCAGGAAGGTGAGAGTCGATGCACAGTAAGGTAATAGTTGTTGGAGCCGGTCCCGCTGGACTCGCCGCCTCAAGAATCTTTGCCCGTGACGGAATAGATTTCCTTCTTCTTGATTCTAAAAGCTTCCCACGAGAAAAGGGCTGCGGAGGGGGTTTGACGCCAAGATCTTTGAAGAGGGTCCACGAGATATTTCCCGAAGTGGATATCGAGGGCTTCGACTGTCACGAGTTAAGCATAAACAGGTTAATCGACGGACAGATGAAGCATCTTACTACTCTGATGTCAAAGAAGACAATATTCAAAACTGTTGACAGGAAGGAATTTGATAATGCTCTTCTCAAATCCATAGTTGAGAGAGGCGGTAGATTCCTTTCTTCAAGAGTGAGAGAGATCGTGAAAGAGGAACAAGGTTTTGTCGTTAAGACAGATGAAAGAGAGTTGACCTCTGACTATGTAATCGTTTCGGCCGGCGTTTTTGGGGCAAAACTCCTTGGACATGAACCACCCTCTTTTGGAGTTGCATATTATGGTTACAGCTCTCCCACGGGAAGTGCTTCCGTCACCTTTATCCCCAATGGTTACCTTTGGAGTTTCCCTGGTGAGTCTTTCAACTCTGTTGGAGGTGGGATTTACCCCGATTCGGAGAAGACTCCCTCTTATGAAGAGATGAGTACCTTGATAAAGAGATCTTTCGGTGAAGAGATTGATTTGCGGGGGACACCAATCCCTACTTTCAATACCGATGTAGTTCTTAGTTTGAACAACATATACACGAATTTGCTGGTTGCAGGAGACAGCGCGGGACTTGTTGATAACTGGACGGGCGCCGGTATCGATTTCGCTCTCGATTCTGGCAGACAGGCTGCACTTTCGATCATTGAGGATGGTTACAAAGGCAAGACTGTTAACGAAAGATATCTTGAAAGGCTCTTCCCGGCCGCCAGGCATCTGCAAATCGCAGACGCCTTCAGAAAAAGGTTCAACAGAAATTTAGAAGAACATTTAGATCTTCTCAAGGGAAGAATGACTGGAAAACTTCTTTCTAACTATCTGAGCTACTATGTTAAGGGTCCTTACAGACTCGCATTCAAAAGCCTGTTCACTCGCGGAATTTCAAATCGCCAACTACACTGCTGAAGTCACCCGAGGAACGATATTTCTCATCCCGTCATTAACCACTTCACCTTCTATCAGTCTCATCAGCCTTTCTCCATAAGAATTAGCGATATCCATATTGTGTGTGATCATGATTATCGTAATGTCATATTCTCTGTTTATTCTTTCAGTCAACTCCATGACTCTGGAAGCGCTGTCAGGGTCTAGAGAAGCAGTGTGTTCGTCGAGAAGGAGAAGCCGCGGTTTCGACAAGATCGCCATCACCATGGCCAGAGACTGTTTCTGCCCACCTGAAAGCTCGCCTGCCTTGGTATTCAGTCTGTCTTCGAGCCCCAGTCCCAGATCCCTTAGCAACGATATTGCCTCTTCTTTGACGGAACTGAACTTGAAAGGCCTATTTCCCTTCTTTGAAGCTATTATCAGATTTTCGGCAATGGTGAGGGCCGGAAATATGCCTGTGTTCGGATCCTGGTAAACCCTACCGATGAACTCCGCAAGTTTGTGTGGCTTCATGTAATTCATTGTCTTACCGTCGATCATGTAGAGACCGGATGTCGGCTGAACCTCACCGAGTATCACCTTAAGAAGGGTGGATTTTCCCGCACCGTTTGGCCCCACGATTGTCACGAACTGCCCCTCTAGAACTGTGAGACTCACATTTTTCAGTGCCACCCTTTCGTTTTCCATCCCTGGATTGTATGTAACAGTCAGATCTTTGAATTCGACCATAACCTCTTCACCTCCTGCTTCACCTTTCGTTTACCTCCACTTGAAGAAAGCTG
>NZ_JFHJ01000042.1:0-2647 GCF_003666285.1 Mesotoga sp. HF07.pep.5.2.highcov
CAGATATTAGGCTTAAAGACAGCGCTCATGACAATGAGTACGGGAAGCATGGGAACGCTTATGAATATCTCGAATATACGTTGCATTAAAGAATCCTTCCAGCCTCCAACATAAGCACTGATGACACCGTAAACGACACCTATGGAAACCGAAACAAGAGCCGTGAGGAGCCCGATGAGCATGGCCCATTTCACTCCGGCTATTACTCCACTCCAGATATCTCTCTTCGAGTTGTCCGTCCCCAGAATCCCATGTACTCTGCCCGCAATGCTGATAAAGACATTGTCGATCCTCTCGTCTGGCTTTTGCAGTAGAAGTGTTACTTTGAGTCTGTATGTTCCAACGAGCGGCTCAGGATTTCTGAATATTCCCTCCTGGGCTTTCGAGAATAACACATCGGTAGTCTTGATTGTTTGGAGAGGGACTCCTTCAGAAGGGGAGTATTTCTTGCCGAAATTCATCGCCGATGTTTGGGCCGATCTATCGATTGAGACCCTGGCATCTTGACTTGGAGAGGTTTCAAGCTGTTTTCTGTACAAATCAACTGAAAGGCCGTCCGGTCTTTCGATAGAGATAACCACAGTTGGCTTGCCGACTCCAGAAGCATGAAACACGACATCCGAGGGAGCAACAGACGCGGAGTAATCATATTCAAAAACATACTCCTGTATTCTCATTGCACCGGCAAGGGTTTCGGAAAAGGTATACTTCTCGATAGTCTCCGATACCGCGCGCTTCTTTGAGGTAAAGAGATTAATCCACGAAGGAGGTGCACTGGAAGGAAGATCCTGCCAATAGGTAATATCTCTCCACTTCTCGTTGACTTCGGGATATGGTACGATGATAGGTTCAAAGATTAGGATGCAGATAAATACTACGAGAAATATGAGACCAATCATTCCCGACCTAACCTTTCTGAATTCCTTCCAGAAATCGCTTGCCGATCTTCTTAAATCACTCATAGTCATTGTTTACCACCTACCTTGATTCTTGGATCAAGTAGGCCATAAATGAGATCTAGAAGGACTAGACCACAGATATATAAGCCGGTAGTTATCGCGAGGTTTCCCATAAGAACTGGAACATCATTCTGCTGCAAAGCTATCCAGTAAAGGTTTCCCATTCCTGGCCAGGAGAAAATTCCCTCGTAGACAATGTTTCCTCCAACAGAAGCTAGCAATGCCAGCAGAGACATTGTAACAATCGGCGGTGCAGAAGTTCTCATAGTGTGTCCGTAGAGAACCTTCCTTTCAGGGATACCTCTTGCTCTTGCCGCCATTATGTAGTCTTCCTGAAGTACTCCGAGAACGATGTTTCTGGTAAGAAAGGCCCTTCCCCAGAAACCGATAACAACAAGCGTAAGTACTGGGAGCGCGAGGTGATACAGAAGATCGAAGAAGTACGAAATTCCCTCTGGCGGTGGAGTCGAGTGTAGTCCACCGGAGGGAAAGATCTTTACTCCATAAGCGAAGAACATGATCATAATCATTCCCAGCCACCACGACGGCATACCGAAGACCACCATGGTTCCAACTGAAGTGCTTTTGTCCAGTAGTCCTCCGGCCTTTTGTGCCTTTTTCAGTCCCAGAAGAAGGCCGAGAACAATGTCCACCAGCATTGCAACAGAGAAGAGAAGAATGGTCTTCGGTATAGCTTCTGAAACGACATCCCATACGCTTCTGCTTCCATTGGAGGATCTAATGATTGTCGAATTACCAAGATTCAAAGTGAGGGTGTCCCAGGTTCGCCAGAGAATTCTTTCGGCTACTGGTCTTGTTAGGCGGTACAGTGAGTACAGATCGTTTCTTCGATTAATAACGTAGTCTTCCAGCTGACTCTCGTTCAGACTGGTCATCCGCATAGTCTCTCCTCTGATCTGTTCTTCAATTTGCGCTCTTAGGGTCTGTTCCATTACCGTATTGAACAGAGCAGAGAAAATGAAAACCAAGATCGCGTACATAAGTATCCCATAGAGCACTCTCTTAATTGCATACTTCCAGTACATAATTCACCTCGATCAACAAGCAAAATTCTGTTCGATCTCTATTGGGATTCAAAAACGTGTATTTCCCAAAAACAAATGACGAGTAGAAAGAATATGTTATCCTTATTAAGTCTACGAGCTTTCATAGCCGAAAAGATCTCGCCTATGAGAAAAGTTCATTGGTGTTGTGAATCGATTGAAAACACAGTGGTCAGAGGTAAATCACACCCACAACACAACATAAACAATGATAACAAATAGTTCTGCCGACAAATGCAAATAGATATGATGGGTTACGGTACATAACAATTATATACTCACTGTTAAATAATCAGTTGTGTTGCACGGTATAGTTCAAGAGACTAAGGGAGGAAATGTCATGCAGCTTTCTTCATTTGGCGAGGGAACAATTAAGCATTTCACATGGCTGAATGAACCGAAGCGCTGGGAATTGCAGGATGGTAACCTGATAGTGGAATCAGAAGAATCTACCGATTTCTGGCAAAGAACGCATTACGGATTTAGAAACGACAACGGCCATTTTCTTTTTGTCCCATTAATGGAAGATTTCTCGTTTGTCCTTGGCGCGAAGTTCTTCCCGGTCAATCAATACGATCAGGCCGGAGTCATGGTGAGGGTCTCACCTTCCTGCTGGTTGAAGAG
>NZ_JFHJ01000545.1:0-1178 GCF_003666285.1 Mesotoga sp. HF07.pep.5.2.highcov
CTCACTAAATCCAGGGCTGAGAACGAAATCGGCATTCGAGCGAAGCGCTCTCGAATAAGCCGTATCATCGTATACTGTACCGGCCCCGATTACGAGCTTTCCGTAGAATTCCTTCTTGAGTTCGTGCAGTATCTCAGATGAAGATTCGTCGGAGAAACTGACTTCCAGAATCGTCAAGTCGTTTTCCAGCAGCATTTCACACAACTTCCTCGATTGATCAAGCGTAAGACCCCTAATTACTGTCAAGACCTTTTCTGTCATTAGTCTTTCAAACACGGTAAAATACCCCTCCTTTCGCTTACCGGCAGAAGATAATCTCTGCATTTAGTATATCAGGAGGTATCGCCACATTTCCCCGCTGAAAAGGAAACTGTCCATTTGAGTATTATGTCTTTTGTGGCATATCGTTGCTCATTTTGATGTAATAATGTGCTTCTGAAAACATTTTCAGATCTCTCATCGCTATTCAACAGAGACACCCGCGTAAAGTGTCGAAACATTTCCATGGTTTTCAACCGTGCTATAGAATTCGAACTCTATTAGAGAGACTCCTATTTTTAGAGCTTTGAAATCGAATAACCGCTTTCCGGGTTCGGTGCTTGCTATTGGAAAGTTCGAGATGTCACCGGGAAAGGATTGGCTCTTCGAAGGGTCGATGTACCTGTTATCTATGAGTCTCAGGATTTCGCTATCGCCCCGCACGCTCCATGAAAATCCAGCCGATAAGTCTTCCTCAGTAGTGGCTGCGAATAGATCACCCGACTTATGAAACCCGGAGAACTGTCAAGGACCGTTACATAATCAGGAATACACTCACTTAAAGTTCTGTCATCCATTTCTACATTGAATACCCTTATGTCGACAGCTTTTTCTTCGCCTTCCCATTCTCTGTAGAGCTTGAAAATAATTGCAAAGCTTCCCAAGGTTTCTGGACTGAATAACCAGGTCACTTTCGAACCGCCACCTTGGACAGCTTTTTCAGATTGGTCAACGGAGCTTTCCTTCGAAAAAAGTGAAAAGGCGTTAGCTTCTGATGAATAGTAGTGCCATGTATAACCGGTCGAAGCTTTCTCCACAAGTTGGGCCTTCAAGCGTTGTTCGTAGCTGATTCTGTTTAATTATCGGGATATTTGATTCTTCTGAATCTCCTATGCCGGCAAGAAGAGTTCCATAGAAAG
>NZ_JFHJ01000126.1:0-2071 GCF_003666285.1 Mesotoga sp. HF07.pep.5.2.highcov
TAAGATGATTGTGCAGTTCTCTTGTAGGGGCGAACGGCCGTTCGCCCGAAAAAGGTCCTGGTTGGAATCTCTGCCTTTTACGCGAAAAACAGGACAGACAAGAGGAGAATTGTCCGTCCCTATTTTCGCTTACAGCGATCAGCGGGTTTTCGTTCTTAAGCGAACAGCGGTTCTTAGTGCGAGATCACGTACAGGAGCACTACGGGATGACAAAGCGAGTGGATTCAGGGGCAGGCTCTATGGAATGACAGTGAGGTGACATTACGGGATGAAATAATATGTTTTCGCGGTACGATATTCTCTCTTAACGTCATCCTGACAATGCTTCTGGTCAGGATCCCTGCCGCTCGCGAAAAAGGGACTGCCACAATCATTATAGTTAAATCATTCCTTAGAATTCAAGTCATAGCTTATATATCTACAACAGACATGAGAAGAATTGTCAGTCCCTATTTTCGCTCAGTCATACATATGACGAAAACCTAGATCCCGTATAGAAGCACTACGGGATGACAAGGAGGGTGGATTTTGGGCACAAATCAGCCAATCTGCTGACACAGGCCACTCACCTTCGGTGGCCAGTCTTTGCTTCGCAAACGCCAGTTCCGCTACGCCAGCCTAAAAAATATGCGGAGGACGGTGGACCGTTGACTGACAACGTTGTCTTCACAGCGATCAGCGGGTTTTCGTTCTTAAGCGTGAAGCGGTTCTTGAATGCGAGATCCCGTACAGGATCACTGCGGGATGACAAAGCGAGTGGATTTAGGGGCAGGCTCTATGGAATGACAGTGAGGTGACATTACGGGATGAAATAATATCTTTTCAGGGCAATATACTCTCCTCTCTTAACGTCATCCTGACAATGCTCTTGGTCAGGATCTGGACGCGGTGCGAGGCCGGGGAGTCCATGCCGCGAAGCGGCGCTCGCGAAAATTATGTTAGGGTGGAATACTGCTGACTATGATCTGATACGAGAAAGATTTTCTAAGGAAGTGAAGCAGCTTTCAGCGGAAGGCTTAGGACCCGTGGGACTTCTGCAACTTGACTGAAGAAGCTTTTGGGCAAATTACCCGTGATGCGAACGTTTTGCTTTTCCTAAACCTTTAAAATGTGCTCATCTGAACTTCTCTATCATCTCGTTCGTTTCAGTTGACTCCATAATTTGAGTGCTACTAAAGAGAAGAAATAAAGAAGGCGTGGGAAAACTCCCACGTCTTCATCAACGGCTTTTCGCCGTGAGCAGGCTCTATGGCCTAGTGCGTGAAACCCTTCCGGGTAACCGCATTACTATTATAATACTTTTCTCTCTCGGATCCAAATTGAAGTGTGAATTGGAACATCTAATTTCCGTTGGTGTGAAACCCCATCACTTCTGGCAAAAAAGCGCGGTACAGCGAAGTTTCGAATCTATCTGATCCTGATTACATACAATTTTTCTTTGATCTTCTTCTGGAAGTGTGTGCTTCAAAGATCGCTGTAGACTTCCTCGCCTTCTATGAAAACTCTCTCTGCCTTGGCTGCCAGATTGAATGGATGCTTTGTCCAGATTGCAATATCGGCATCTTTTCCAACTTCGAGAGATCCAACTCTTTCGTCGATCTTCAGGATCTTAGCGGCATTTATGGTGACCATCTTCAAAAGATCTTCCTCTTTTGACCCGTACCGTAAGGCTACGCCAAGCTGCACGTTCGTGTTCTCAAGGGGAATAACAGGGTGATCGCACATGAAAGCTGCAAGAACGCCCTTTTCGTTGAGTATCCTTGGAGCGTCATAACTCATATCCTTAAGTTCAAGCTTAGTCCTGAATCCGAAGATTGGCCCAAGAACTACCGGCACATTGTTTTCTTTGAGAAAATCGACAATCTTATAACCTTCCGTCGCGTGTTCGATTACTAGATCGAAATCAAACTCCTTTGAGAGCCTGATTGCTGTGAGAATATCGTCCTGTCTGTGAGCGTGAATTCTAGCGGGGATCTCTTTTCTCAGTACCTTTTCCCCGACTTCTAGTTTCGGGTCAAAATCCGTGAAAGGCTTTCCCTCTTTTTCGGCTGCCTTCTTCTTGTCCATATAG
>NZ_JFHJ01000438.1:0-4288 GCF_003666285.1 Mesotoga sp. HF07.pep.5.2.highcov
TACGCAGAGAAGCTGCTGTCTAACCTGGAGAAGCTTGACTGGACCGATACGACCAAAAATCTTCAGCGGGCCTGGATAGGCAAATCCTCCGGAGCTACGATCTCTTTTGAAGTATCCGGAATGAATGAGAAGATAGATGTTTTTACAACCCGTCCAGATACGATATTTGGAGTAACTTACATAGTTGTTGCTCCTGAATATGGTCTGGTCAGTAAGCTAATCACGCCCTCAACACTGCAGGCCTTTGAAAACTTCAAAGAAGAAGTCAAGAACATGGATCTTGCCACGAGAACATCTATTTCGCGCCCCAAGAATGGAATATTCACCGGATCTTACGCCGTTCACCCTCTTACAGGTGAGGAGCTTCCAATATGGATAGGAGATTACGTTCTGGCAGAATACGGAACGGGCGCTGTTATGGCCGTCCCGGCACACGACGAGAGAGATTATGTCTTTGCGAAGAAGTATGGACTGGAGATAAAACAGGTTATCGAATGTGATCCCTCACAGTTGCCCTATACTGAGAAGGGAAAGATGATCAACAGCGGAAAGTATTCGGGCATGCTCAGCGTTGACTTCATCGAGAGGATAGATGAAGTGAGCGAGAGTATAAAAGGTTCGGTGAATTACCACCTTCATGATTGGTGCATCTCGAGGCAACGCTATTGGGGTCCGCCAATTCCGATTGTGTACTGTTATAAGTGTGGAACGATTCCGGTGCCTGAAGATCAGTTGCCGGTAACGCTACCAAATACCGATGATTACATACCGGACGGAAGCGGGAAGTCTCCTTTGGCAAAGAATGAAAAGTTTGTCAACACGATTTGCCCTGTTTGCGGTGGACCGGCTAGACGAGAGACCGATGTATCCGACAATTTCCTTGATTCGGCTTGGTACTATCTGAGATACCTCTCTCCAAAAAATGACAAATTCGCCTTCGAAAGAGAGCTCGTCGAAAAGTGGTGCCCTGTAGATATGTATATTGGCGGGAATGAACATGCTACCCTGCACCTCATGTACTCGAGATTTCTTTCAATGGCACTTCACGATATGGGTTTTCTTCCTTTTGAAGAGCCGTTCACCTCATTCAGAGGTCACGGACTCATAATTAAGGACGGCGAGAAGATGTCGAAGTCCAAGGGCAACATTGTCAATCCAAACGAATATTTTGAGAGCCATGGAGTAGATGCCCTCAGGACATATCTGATGTTCATGGGTACGTTTCTTGAAGGAGGAGACTTCAGGGACAGCGGGATGGACGCTATGAGGAGGTTTCTCAATCGTGTATGGGACATCGCCACTATGCCCGAAGGGAGAAGTTCTACCGAGTTGAAGATAAAGATGTCAGAGACTGTAGAGAAAGTAGAGTATTCAATCAAGAATATCAAGCCGAACACGGCAATTGCCGCTATCATGGAGTTTGTTAATGAAGCTTCGAAAGAAGCTTCTATCGAAAGACAGCTTGTTATAGATATGGCAAAGCTTCTTTCTCCATTTGCACCGTTTGTCTGTGAAGAGATTTACAGTATGAAGGGTGGAAAAAAGAAGACGATTCTTGACGATGGATTCCCATATGGTTATGAGAAGTACGCATCTATGGCCAAGACGGAATTGCCTGTCCAGATCACTGGAAAGATGAGGGGAAAAGTCGTGCTTCCTCAGAACGCATCCCAGGAAGAGGCAATGGAAGCGGTAATGGCTGATGAAAAACTCTCAAAAATGCTTGAAGGAAAGTCAATAAGAAAGATCATCTACGTTCAAGACAAGATAATCAACATAATTATTTGAACGCAGTAAACAATATTCTGTTCTGAATACAAAAATGGAGAGCCAGTTGTTCTCCATTGTCTTCCATAGATTCATCTTCATTTTGATACGGGCTTTCGCGAAACAAAAATACTGGTATTCCCGTATCTTGCATGGTGTCTTACAGGCCTGAACCCAGCCTATTCTTGAACTGCTTGTTGATTATCTGTGGAAAGTGGCAAATCGAAGTGATAGAAACCGTCAGGTAAGTTATTCTCACTTTTCAGAGAACCTTATCTGTTGAGCAACTCCATCTCCTCAATCGCAGTACCGACAACGTAATCCGCTTCGATATATGTTCCATTACCGCTAGACTGCGAAAACCTTCCTGTAGAGCGATAGCTTTTGTTCTTGTCCGAAGTGGTGCATCGATTGAACCGAAATGGCAACGTCGAATCCCTCCAACGGCAATTCGACTTCGAAATAGGAACCGGCAATCAAATTTAGGTCTCCATTCTTGTCTTTGTATTTGCTTCTAAGAATTTCGAGCATCTTCTCTGATAGGTCGATGCCGGTTACCCTGGCCGTGGAATTCAATTTGAATATCTCGCCAATTTCCAGGCCCGTCCTGCAACCGAGATCAAGGATCCTGATTCCTGTAGTAACTGGAACTAGCCTTGCTTCTTCTCTGTAGAATGCAGCGGATTCATTGACATTGTTTTTCATGTGGGATTCGCATGAATCGGCTCCTCTATCGAAGAAAGCTCTCGTTTTTCCAAGTAACGGTTCATTTTCTCTCGCTCCGTTATTTTGCTTCTTTGGCAGGTCAATCTACTTTCTTATATTATAGAAGTGCCGAACGAGTATGAAGCCGATTTTGCCGTAACTATTATGGTGGGAGTCTTCACGGAAGTCTAAAATGAGCTTTTGCCCGAAAGGAGACAACATTGATAATCAGCGCGAGCAGGAGGACGGATATCCCGGCATTCTATTCCGATTGGATTATTGAAAGAATCAGAAGCGGTTTCGCTCTGGTCAGGAATCCTTTCAATTCCAGACAGGTAAGTAAGGTAACTTTGAATCCGGAGGCAGTAGATTGTCTTGTTTTCTGGACCAAAGACCCTAAGAACATGCTCGACAAACTATCTTACTTGAAAGACTACTGCTACTACTTCCAGTTCACAATCACACCCTATGATAGATCTGTAGAGCCCGGACTACGCGACAAGGGAAACATCATTGAGACTTTCAAGAAGCTGGCGGATAGAATCGGTAGTGAAAGAGTAATCTGGCGATATGATCCGATTATAGTTTCGGAGCAGTTCAATTTAGCTTACCATTTTAGAGCCTTCGAGAAGATGGTCGATCTACTTCAAGGGCACACGGAGAAGTGTGTAATTAGTTTTCTAGATTACTACAAGAAAATCTCTTCAGGTCTAAAGAGATTAGGTTTAAGAAGACCGGAAAGAGATGGAATCAGAGATGTTGTTCGGTTTTTTGCCGGGAAAGCAAAGGACGCGGGGATCCATATCGAGACGTGTTCTGAAGAGGAAGACCTCGACGAATTCGGAATAACCCATGGCAGTTGTATTGACGGCAATCTTATAAACAGGCTTACGGGCAGAAACAAACAGTACTCAAAAGACAGATATCAAAGATCTGCATGTAGATGCGTTGAAAGCGTTGACATCGGTTCATATAATACCTGTCTTCATCGCTGCATTTACTGCTACGCGAACTTCAGCCAGAAGATGATCTATAGAAATTACGGGAGGTACGATTCAAAGTCTCCGATTCTCTGTAGTCATCTAGACGCAGGAGACACCATAACAGAAAGAAAAGAGTAGCCGATTCCTGAAGGCGTTCTAGGTTCAAAGATCTAGATTTAGTGTCTTTTCGCCTTTAATGGGTTCATCATTAGCCATATCATCTTCTCTAGAGCTCAGTGATGTTGTCCCTTCGTTGCAGAATCAGCTAAAATCTCGCGTCTTTTCAGTCTTGCCTTCTCGCGTTTCTCTCACTTTGTCATCCCGAACTTGTTTCGGGATCTTGGTTTTGATCTTATCCAAAGACGGTTCTTCACAGTGCTCAGCGGCACTTAGGAACTAGATTCTGAAACAAGTTCAGAATGACGGGCTGTGGCGTTTTTGCCTACGGGTCTTTAACCTGCAACTTGGAACCGAGAACTTGCAACTGGTCTTTCAGCGTATAGCGTCTCTTAGGAACTTGATTCTGAAACAAGTTCAGATGACAGATTGTGTCGGTTTCATGGCCGCAGCCAGCAACTTGGAACCGAGAACTTGCAACCGGTCTACAAAGCCAAGAAGTTAACAGGATCGAACATCAACGCAAAAGTACGGAGTCCAGAAAGACCACGAAGGTCCTGGAAAATACTTCCGATGCCGGAAGTAACTTCCGCCTTCGGAAGCGCTTCTTCCAAACTATGTAGTTGGCCAGATTTAGCTGGACTCACACCCTCCGCCACTACGTGGCCCTGCTCCCTCAAAGGTGGATTTAAGATGGGGATCATTCGGAGCAAAAA
>NZ_JFHJ01000412.1:0-4227 GCF_003666285.1 Mesotoga sp. HF07.pep.5.2.highcov
CTCTAGAGATACGAAAGAAGTTCCTCTTCAAGAGAAATATGAGAGTTATCTTCTTCTGCCTCTTTCAGCCGGGATTACAGTTGAATCACTACAACCTGCGCTAGAACTTCTAGCTTACAGAGTATTTGCGGTAAGCGTTGCAGACAAACTGATTGCAATAGGCAGCGAAGAAGACCTGCTGAAGTTCAAGGCACTTTACATGCAGCTTCAATCTCAGGAAGTAGACAGGGAAGAACGGATTTCTCTGGAAATAAAAATGATACCTGGCTGGGATCTTACTCGTTTGAATGAATATCTGAGACTCTTTCTTGGAGCCGATGAGTTTGAGAGGATTTCCATTGTTTCATCTTCCACAGGATTCGTTGCTCTTACTCCAAGAGCTCTGGCAGACGTTGTGGAGGCTGAAATATCAAGGTTGAGAGAATTCGAAGACCCTGCATTTACAGTGATTGAAAGAGTGCCTCCTGTAGATGATCTGGAAGGGCTGCTGGTTAGACTGGGAGTACTCGTTGATCTGGTAGAAATGGGTAGCTCGACGATCGTTATCGGGTCGGGGGAAGACGTAAGACAAACCGGAATAATAATAGAACAGCTTATGGAAAGTGTGAAATTCGATGTTGCTTCACCGGAAGCAATGGAATACAGCGTTCTAGACATCGCTCAAGACGACATCGAAAGCTTCAATGCAATTCTTGAAAGCCTCACGATAGATGTTTCCCTTATTTCATCGCCCTCTGGAGCCATAGCGATCGGCTCACATCAGGCAGTGGCTAGAGCAGAGACGGTTGTTGAAGATATTCTCAGCAGGAGAACGACTCCGCAGGTTTATGAACCGACATACGCCTTCACTGGGATACAAAGCGCAGATATTGCCATTTATCAGACGATTCTGGACAAACTTGATTCGGGAGTGGAGCTTCTGCCATCCGCTACTGGAGTTATCATGATCGGTGAAGGGAGCAAGGTTCAAGTAGCATTGGAGACGGTAAACGAGATTCTGGAAAGGGAAGCCGTAGCTGGTGAGGGGGTGGAGCCGGGAAGAGTTTCCAACGTTGCTGCGCTAATCCCTGGCTGGAACGATGAGAAATATGCAAGCTACTTTGCTGACTTTCTCGGCGAGGACGACTTCTCTAGAATAACTATTACACCATCTTCCAGTGGTTACATTGTTGTCGGTCCCCAGGAAGTTGTATCAAAACTAGTCAACGAGGCTTCGAGGTTGGCTGGAATTGAGGATCCCTTCTTCGTTATCGAGAATTCGCTTCCCGCAGTCGAGCAACTGGATTCACTTCTTGAACGGCTTGGATTGAAGGTAACGATTCTGCCTGTTGAAGACAAATTCCTCGTAGTTGGCAAGAAAGAGAGCGTAGAAGAGGCTGTTGAGGTAATAAGACTTCTGAGTAACGGACTGGAAGCGCCATCAAGTTCAAGAAAATATGATTTCCAAATAATGCCTGCAAGCGAGGGAGCATTTGATACTATACGGCAGGTATTAGCAGAGCTGAAAATTGAAGCAACTGCGCTTAGCTTTGGAGACAACGTCATACTTGTCGGCTATGATGAGGACCTCGAAAGTGCCGCGAAGGTCGTGAATTCTATTAATGAACGAACGGTAACTCTCGAAAAGGATGAAGAACTGAAGTATTCTTTTACGGAAATACCGAATGATAGAATAAATGAGTTTTCAGCCATTCTCGATAGTCTTGAGATGGATGTCCAGCTACTTACCTCGCCATCCGGAGTAGTATTGGTGGGGACCGAGGAAGAGTCGGCTAAAGCTAATGATGTCATATTATCAGTGCTTTCTAAGGCCGAAGAGGATGAGACGATTGAATCAAGGTTCTTCAATAATCCTGCCGGTTGGGAAGATGGAAAACTTGTTACCTACCTGAGAGGTTTCCTCGGAGAGAAGGATTGGGCAAAAGTCAGTGTGACTCCGGTTCAGTCCGGTTATCTAATAGTGGGTCCAACTGCCATACTGGACAGAATTCACTCTGAAACGGTCAGGTTATCAGGACTGGAGAAGCCACACTACGAAATAGTTGATACTGTTCCCTCGATTCAGAATCTTCAGGGCATGCTCGAAAAAATGGGACTTGCGGTAACTGTAGTTATCGTAGATGGGAGATCGATGGTCATTGGACCGGAAGATGACGTTATTCAGACTGTGAGGATTTTCAGCGAGCTTTCCGAGGGAGTTGTTTTGCCCAAGGGAGAGGAACCCGATGTATTTAACTTCGTAGAAATCCCCACCAAAGAAGTCGAAAGCTTTAGAGCAATATTCTCGAGATTAGGAATACGCGTTGATCTACTGAATGCCCCCACGGGCGTAATCGCTGTAGGTCAGGGTGAAGAAGTAGCTAAGGCCGTTGACACTATAACTTCTATACTTTCAAGGAGAGAGGTTCAGGTGGTTGATGGTGAGAAGAGCTACCTGGTAGTTGAAGTCGCGGACGGATTCGACCTGGCTGCAGCACAGTCAATTGTTTCGGCATTCAATATAAACGTCTTCCCGCTTTCGGTTGCAGGGAAGCTAGTAGTAATCGGGAGCGAGAACGAGATCATGAGGTTCGCAGAAATAAGAGAAGATATAATCAGCGAACATAGAGTAACGGTGATTGTTCCCCGCGAGGTCACTCTCGAGGAGCTTACAGGGATTGTAGATACTCTGGAAATGGAGATTTCCGTTCTAGAGATCAGGGACAGCTTCGTTGTCTACGGGAAAGAAAAAGACATCGAGCAGATCAGGGCTATTCTTTCCGAGCTTGTTTCCGAAAAACCTTCTGAGGAAGTTCGCCATTCGAGGATATTCACTGGAATCTCCCTTAGCACCGACTTCCTTAACAAGCTCCTCTCAAGTATGAACTCCTCGCTCACAATTTACGGAGAGGGAGACAAATTAGTTGCTGTAGGTACCGAAGATGATATTGAGATGTTTGAAGGTCTCTTGAAAGAGATTGGATCTGCCCCGTCTACTGAAGAACTGACGGCGCAGTTCTATCCCAGAATTGAAGGATGGACGGGAGAGACTCTCTCTGGATTCTTTGAGGCTATGAATCTGGCGGTTCAGGTATTTCACGAAAACAGTCAGGGATACCTGTTGATTGGACCGGAATCTGAGCTTTCCAAGCTGCCCGATATCATGGAGGGCCTCGAACTCAAGACGAAGAAGCTTACAACTCTCTATCCTGTTCCTTCAGGTATGACATTCGAAGAGCTGAGAGAGATACTGATTTCGGCCGGGTTCAATCTTTCCTACACAAAACTTGGACAGAGTATGTCGATTTCCGGTCTTGAAGAAGACGTTAACCTTGCAGTTGCCCTACTGGACGAAGTGATAAGAAGCAATCTTGGCAAGGGGATCTCTTATAGGCTAATCAAGCTTCCTGCAGATTTGACACTGGAAAAGTTTGAGAAAATTATGGGAGATATGGCGCTAGGCATATCCTCTGTTCAGGTAGATGGAGAAGTAATGCTAATTGGTTCCGACAGTGATTTGAGAACTGCCAATGAAATAGTTGAGTATCTCACTCCGGAAGGCACTCCTATTGAGGATGAAGTAGTCTACTCTGTGATTCCTATCAGTGAAGAGCTTTCAATGACGGAGATCGCAGCTCTGGTCGAAAAGCTTTCGCTTAATGTAGAGATCCTTCCAGTCGGTGAAGACCTATTCGTGATTGGAACTCAAAGAAACGTAGATAGCTTCAGAGAGTTAGTCAATTCCATTTCGGCGACCCTCGGGATAGAGGAAGTACAAAGCCCCGAATACACAATCGTTGAGTTCGTTGAAGAGATCTCAGTGGATCAGTTCAGAGAATTGCTAGCCTCCCTCAATATCTCGGTGAAGATTGTGGAGGTCGGAGATTATCTCGTTTTCATAGGTTCAGGTGAGGACAATTTGGAAGCCGCTGAGCTTTTCTCCAGATTTGAGACGAAGAATACAGAACCGGAATCTGAGGAGATTGAGTTCGAAGCTCTTTCCTTCCCTAAGGGGTTTGACATAAACTCTCTCACAACTGTTTTCGAAAAGCTCGATCTAAGAGTCGACATAAACGCCGTTAGCAACGTCCTCCTGATAATCGGAACGAGAGAATCGATAGAAAACGCAGTTACAATAATAGAAAAACTCGTTCAGGTATCGACGGGAGATTCAGGTGAAGGGAACGTCTTCAAAGTCCTTGAATCAAAGGAGGGAGTTTCTTCCGAGCTTTTGAGTCAGCTCTTCAG
>NZ_JFHJ01000201.1:0-3563 GCF_003666285.1 Mesotoga sp. HF07.pep.5.2.highcov
TGAGGGACGGCAGTAATCTGCCGAAGAACCTTGACTCTTCAAGCTGGTAATGAATTAAAATACTCGAGTTCCCGAAAGTGCCATCCAAAAAGAAGGAAGCGATGAGAAAATCTCATTGCACGCCTGGCCGTACGCAGTGCGACTTGCCACCGAAGGCGACTGGCTTGTCATTATTGTTAAGTTAACGCAATGCCGACTTCGTCGGGAAGTGATGCTGCTGCGCAGGAAGTGAGGCCGGGAGGAGCATCCCGGGAAGTGAGGCTCGCTGCCGCGAGGAAGTGATGCTGTCGCTTACGCGCTAGGAAGCTGAACAACAAACAAAATGACTGCACCAAAGTACTTGAATGGGTCCCTTGGGGACTCCAGTTTTAACCTTCCGTTAATATAAAGACGTCCCAACGAGCATTGGGAAGCGCAAGAGTGGCTTCGCGGAGAAACAAAAGATCGGGTTAAAGAGCGGGTTAGGAAATACGAGTTAACAATACCGGGTAGAAGGAAATAGAACGGATGATACTTATTTGCTGATGAAGGCCAGTCACCTTCAGTACCGCTTTGCGGGCGAAGAACCGCTGTTGGCTGATAAGAACCACGTTGAGCGTCAAGGGTGCCTCGTCCTCTGAATTGAGCCAAATACACAAATTCAAGTTTCGTAAAGGTTGCATGGTTCGAGGCGCGCTTCAATGTGCACACTCCCCACCGCAAGCGGTCCGCCCCGCTCAAGCGGGGATTTAAGATCAAGAGTCAGGAAGAACCGGGTCTAGGGTTTGGGGTGTAGGGTCTCGCAAGAGAGAGAGGCGGCTTTCAGTTCCGACGCTACGCATCCAGGTTCTTAGTTCTTGGTTAAGAAACAAGAGAGAATAAGTAAGATGGCAAGACTGTGGAGACGCGAGAATTCTAGCTGATTATAGAACTAGGGAATAAGATGATCGAACTATAAAGAAGAGATGTGGGTTATGATAAGCCGCTCAAGCGGGGATTTAAGATTGAGATTATTGAGAGCGGTTATACGTCATCCGTCCAACGCTCTCCGAGAATAACCCTTCGACAAGGTCAAGACCAGACCACGAAGTAAATCCGGGATCACAATGCAAGGTATTTCGAAGAACCGCTCATCTATGATAGGGAACTATGCAAACTTGCATCTGCTCCTTTAAGCACGGAAATCATGTGACTCTTCTAACTATCAGGGTTGTTGTAGATCTTTTCTCCCGGCTTGAGCGAATGGACGAGCCAGACGTTTCCGCCTACCACGCAGTTATCTCCGACAACGGTGTTCCCGCCAAGCACAGTCGCTCCCGCGTATATCACGACATGGTTACCGATGTCTGGATGACGTTTGATTCCCTTTATCGGATTTCCATTCTCGTCGAGTTCGAAGCTTTTCGCGCCAAGCGTTACGCCCTGATATATCTTTACATGGTGTCCTATGGTGCAGGTTTCTCCTATTACGACACCGGTGCCGTGGTCAATAAAGAAGTAATTCCCGATTGCTGCACCCGGGTGAATATCTATTCCGGTCTTTTGATGAGCATACTCCGTCATTATCCTGGGGATCAGCGGAACGTCCAGTTTGTAAAGAATGTGTGCGAGCCTGTAAGTGCTTATCGCTTCGTAGGCGGGATAAGCGATCATGATTTCTTCCACCGATTTGGCGGCGGGGTCTCCTTCGTATGCGGCCCGCACGTCTGTGACTAGAGTCAAGGCAACGGAGGGTAGTTCAGCCAAAAACTCCTTCACAACTTGACTTGCTCCTTCTTCTCCCAATTCAGGTCGTATTTCCATAATCATTTCCCTTAGTGTATTCAAACCCTCCAACAGTAGTTCTTCCCCGTCAACGGGTCGGGTATGTGAAAGCTGCGGGCAGAAGGTTTTTCGAATAAGATGAATGAGCTCTACCGTCTTTAGCTTTATATGTCCAAGTGAGTAAGACTTTGATGAACAATGAGTCTTGGCGATTTGTTCGTATGCTCTTGCTACTTTTTGTGAAATCTCGTCTTTGTAATTATCATTCATAAGCATTATCTCCTAAAAAACTCAGTTGATTTCTTTCAGTATAGACGAGAAATCATGAGATTGCTCAACGAGTTTTGATCAATCAATGTCATTCTGAAACCTCGGTAGTCGATCGCGCCGAGGAGCGTCGACTTCAAAGGATACCAAAGTTGGCCTAACATAAGGTCACGATATTTGTGGTTACCCGAGCGCACATGGGGTATAAAATATGAGTCGAGAAGCGAAGAATTATTCATGGAGGATGAGGTTATATGAGAAGATTGCTCACGGTATGTTTCCTGGCACTGTCAATTGGATTGTTCGCAAGATTTGAGATTGGGCTACCGGTTTTTTCCATGCCCCAAAGCGATTCTAAGAACGGAATTGTTGAAGTCTTGACGGATTTATCTGAAGAGAATATGAATCTCGAGATAACTGTAGTCTTTACCGATGAGGATTACCCGTGTCCAGTTATCAATTTCCTTTATGATATCTATCGCTATTTCAAATATGGCCGTATTGAGGATATTGAGAGTTTCTACATCAGGTTCGATTCGGATGGGAAGATAATTGCTCTAGATTTCCCGGGTGTTTTTGCAGCTGATCACGCCTTTCATGACACGAAGAATCTACATGGGTCTGCGGTCCTGATGCCTGATGTAATAACATTTGTGGATGGAAGGCCCTTGATCTTCATCAATACTTGGAATCACATGTTCGGAGTAATCCCGTCCTTTGACAGAGCTAACGAGACTTTGCTGTCAGACTATCCCGTCACCGAAGGGACCAGGTCCGACGCGGAACATAAGTACTCCTGGCACCATTAGTGGTCTCGTTCAGGTTGAAGGGTTTTGCTCTCTTAGCTGAGTGAATTACCGTTGCTTTCATTGCTCTTGAAATGTTTCAAGAACAGCTGGACGATCGAAGTGCATTCTAGATTTTTTCTTGTGTCGACACAGCTTTGCGAACAAGGATATGCAAGCAGCGTCCAAGGGACCGCACGATTATAATCCGTTAAGTCAGCTTGAATGGCAGTTTCTTGATCTGAATTTCTGTTTGTAGAATAGTAATCGCTGAAGTCAAACTGTCAGAAGAATTGCAAGCTGGATTTTGCTTCCCTAGCGCTTAGAGTAATCATTCAGCTGCTTTTAAGTCACAATACCTCTCTAAGTCGCTGTCATTGCCATAAAGGAAAGGGAATAAGAAACCTGTGATGTCCGAACACTGATTGGTCGCAGAGAGTCAAATGGTTTGGAAGAGGTTCTTTTCCGGTTCACTGTACATTTCATACTCCCCACTTAACTTCGTTTTGATGCCCAACTAGATTTATAATCATTCATTCGGAAGAAAAACTAAAGGGTTATTGAATAATTAGAAAGTTTAGTTCACCCGATGGAGATGAAGAACTTGCAAAAGGCTACCTCTGCGGAAAAAAGAAACGAACTCGATGAACTACGCAATCTAGTCGGAAGTTATTCCCAGAGCGCGGATGATAATCATGTGCATCTCAACCTAAGGGGACCGGATCTTACGGGCGATGATGCGGAAAGAGCAATAGATGTGCTTGAAGA
>NZ_JFHJ01000423.1:0-3944 GCF_003666285.1 Mesotoga sp. HF07.pep.5.2.highcov
GCAGAGTTCCGCTGAGTTCAGATCCTTTCAAGAACTCTTTCAGAGTTCCGTTGGCCTTTTGAAACAAACCTACTCGCCGCGGGGCCATATATCTGACTGAGAGAAAGGGGCCTCTTCAACAGACTCTTTCCGTAAACGATGTAATGCTTGTATTCCTTTCCGCCGGCGCGCCTCGCATTGGCAATCATGGTGGAATTCATTGAACTGATTGAAGAACCTTCTATCTCCTTGAAACCCATGTTCTGTATGTTTCTATAAGCCCTCAAAAACATCGCCGAGGGTACTCCCTTGTTTCTGAAATCGGGAACTACGAAGAGAATTGCTGCCCTCGCTCGTTCCAGCGACTTACGTAGCCTGAAGAATTTGTACCAGCCAAATGGCAAAAGTCTTCCTTCTATCTCTCTAATAATCGGGCTGAAATCTGGAAGCGCAACGAAGAAGCCGATCGGTCTCTCTCCTGATCTTGCAATAATCACCATTCTTCGATCGGCCACCAGCTTAAGCGTCTTTGCCATGTCATATAGCTCGTCGTATGTAGGGGCAGTATATCTTCCTCCCAGTTTGGAATCGATTCCTCCATAATCTTCTGAAGATCGGCCGAAACTTCCCTTATTCTTCTGAAATTTGCCTCTTCCACTCTAAACTTGTAGCGATCCATGGCGATCTCTGTGAACTTTATCTCTCGCTCTGAGATAACGTTTGCGAGGTCATATTGGAAACCAAGATACTTCAGATAGATCTCGAAACTGTCGAAGAAGCTTGCGTAATAAGGAGGATTGTATGGCATCAATACGGCAGGAGGGTCATCGAAGTTGTCAACCAGGAGTCCTCTGTAGTCATCTCCGTTCGTTGGAGAAACGGGTCCCTTCAGATAGTTCATTCCTTTGTTCCTCGCCCAACTTTCGGCAGTCCTCAGAAGCGCCTCGGCAACCTCCCTGTCGTCTACCGATTCGAATAATGTGAAGTAAGCATGTTTTACTGACTTTTCGTTGTTCATTACTTGTTCTATGCCAACGGCGATTCTTCCCTTAACTTCGTTATCATCCTTCGCGATGAAAAAAACATGAGGGCCATTTGCGAGAAGCTGTGAACCCCTGCTTCTCAGTATGGCCTTCATTTCATGGCTAAAAGGCGGGACCCAGAGCGGATAATCTCTGTACAATCTCTCTGGCAGATCAGTGAATTCTTTCCTATCCAGCCGGCTAGTGACTCTGACAATCTTCAACATGTGGCTACTCCTCAAAAAAACGTATGGACAATTGTAGCATGAGAAACCTCTCTACTTGTTAGCGGGACTGGCCTCCATAGTTCTAACGTCAGAGACATAGCGCTTCAGATTGGAATCGGCAAGCATTCCGCCCTTTCCATCGGAGCCAACATAATACTCCTGTGTAATAAGAAGATTTTTCGCCTTGAAACCCGTCTTTATCCTGACGTAATCCCCAAGGAAGACATTGCTTAGTTCAACATCGTCATGAATCCTGCAATTCGCGCCGATCATTACCGGACCTTCCAGTTTCACGTTCTTTTGTACTACAGATCCCGGCCCAATATAAACCGGAGTTATTATCTTCGTCGTTTTTTCGAGGAGCGATCCTGTACCTCTCCACAGGCCCTCGGTCACTTCTTTTCCAGAAGGTTTGAATCCCTTGATTTCTCCCCCAAGCGCCTTCGCAAGTATTTCGAGATAATCAGAATTTCGGCCGATATCGTACCAGTCTATCTTTGTATGGAGAGAGAAAACCCTTTCCTTTTTCTGGACGAGAAGTGGCAGCAACTCTCCCCCTATGTCGAAGAACTGATTCTTTGGAATGTACTCTAAAACCTCAGGCTCAAAGATATATATCCCCGTATTTGCAAGGTTGGATTTTGCTTTCTCTGCGGGTGGTTTCTCTTGAAAGGACTCGACTCGGCCAGAAGAGTCAGATACGATTATCCCGTAGTTAGAAACCTTGTCTATCTGAACCTCTTTAGAGATAATTGTGGCAACTGATCTGCTGGCCTTATGAAACTCGAAGGCTTCGGCCAGATCGAAGTCGACTATCGCGTCACCGCAGAGTACCACGAACGTCTCATCGAAAAAACCCGACTCTTCCTGGATCTTTTTCAGCCCACCTGCAGATCCTACCGGCTCAGGGACGAGCTGTCCCTTTTCAAAGTGACCTTCGAAGGAATAGCCGACCCTCACCCCGAATCTATATCCACTCCTCACGTAATTCTGAAGAACGCCCGCAAGGTGCGAGACATTTATCATGATCTCCTTTACGTCATACTTCGAAAGGAGCTCCAATATGAATTCGATAACCGGTTTCTCAATGATCGGGAGCATCGGTTTCGGTAGCCTGTTTGTCAACGGTCTCAATCTCGTCCCGGCCCCGGCTGCTAAAATCATGGCCTTCATGTATGTTCCTCCTATCTTCTGATTGTTCTCAGATTCTTATAAACTACCAAACCTCCGACTGCAAGCAACACTATCCCAATGAAAATTCCCAGCACTGTGGGTGCAAGCGAAATAAGGAGGAACAGTATTGACAAAGCAGACAAGAAAGAAGCTGCCGTCAGAACACCTTTGTCTTTCTCTTCTCTTCCGAAGTAAGATTGAAAAAGACCCACCGCAGGTGCGGCGATGAACAGTGCCCAACCGCCTTCGGTAATGAAACCCGGGAAGATGACATTTAGAGTTAGAATTACCGCTACCGTAATCAGTACTCCCGCCGGGACGAAGAGATTCCTGTCCCTTCCAGAGAAGGCTCTGTACTCCATGAATACTGCGGGAATCCATATGAATAAAAGCCAGAGATTCAAAGTGAAGGATTTTACGAATATTGTGAGAACACCGAGAAGAACCATTATTGTCCCAATTGTAATTCTAATAACTGTGTCCCTGTTCATCATCCATCGCCTCCAGAGAGTTCATTCATCGGAATTATAACAAGAAGATGGCTTCTTTAGTCAGAAGAATCGAAATACTTCAAACTGCGCAATCTGATCAAATCCCCAACTAGCAGTTTTCGATTTTCCGAACATAATTTCATCCAGAAGCTATCTTGCTAATCCTTAACAGAAAAACTATCCATTTGCGAACTTTCCAGTCAAATGAAGAACATCTATTCTGATAATGGAAGTGGCTTCCAGAGAGTTATTGATTTCGGTGATTCCTTCTTGGATATAGTCGGACGAGTACTTTGAAACCAGCTTCTTCAGGGCTTCGATCTTCTCTTCAACATTATCGACAACTGAAGCCTTTCCTAGAGCAATTGCGCTGCGGAAGTTCGTAGAGAAACGCTCAGGAATCACTTTTGCGTATTCGACCACACAAAAGGAAACATGGCTGTTTTGAGAAATGTTATCGAGCTTGTGCCCGGAAGAAGCACAGTGAATGAAAATCCTACCGTCTTCATACACATAATTTATCGGCACCCCGTAAGGCATTCCATTTATATCGGCAGTCGAAAGAACTCCAAACGAACCCTTTTTGAGCATTTCTCGAGCCTCGTTTTCAGGAAGCTCCTTATCTGATCGCCTCATCTTTCTAAATTCCAAATACTTCACCCCCAGCCTATACCCTGTATTTTACCTTATGTTCGAAATGATCCGCTCATTTTGCTTTGAAGACGCAGGAAGGTTCTTGTCAATCATTCGTATAACCCAAGTACAAGTCGCTACTTGCTTAGAACCGTAATACCCGCTGATCGCTGTTGAAGGCTACGTTGTCTGCCAACGGTCCTCCATCCTCTGCGAAGAAAAAAACAAAGATCCCGAAACAAGCTCGGGATGACAGTGTGAGGTCATTATGGAAACGTCGCATTCAGTATCTGAACTTGTTTCAGCATCCCGTTCTAAGAACCGCTCTGCGCTTAAGTACGAAGACCCGCTGAACGCTGTAAGCGAAAATAGGGACTGACCGGCTCCTATGGTCCCTTTTTCGCGTAAAAGGCAGAGAT
>NZ_JFHJ01000220.1:0-2474 GCF_003666285.1 Mesotoga sp. HF07.pep.5.2.highcov
GCGACACCCTGTTTCGGTACAACTCCCGTTACGTTGTCTAACCCCTTCTGACTCCATTAAGCTCTTCAAATGTCTTCTCTAGAGCATGATATGATTCTTTGAAGAGACCATAGAGTTTCAGGTAATCTTCTTGCTGTTCCCCGATCGGTTCGATCTCTTCGACATCAACGACGAAATTCCGAACCGCTGAGAAATCAAAAAGACCGACCCCCACACCTGCAATCATGGCCGCCCCGATCGAAGTAGCTTCATCGACGTTCTGCGGAATGGTGATAGTCTTTCCGAGAATAGTTGAAATCATGCGCTTCCAAATTCTGCTTTTTATTACTCCTCCAATGACCCTGATCTTACCTATCGGCAAAGATTCTTCCAAGCTTTCCAGAATCCATTTCAGATTCATAGAAACGCCTTCGATTACCGCTCGCACGATATCGATTTTCTTGTGGGAGGCCGACAATCCTATCAAAGTACCTCTTGCATTTGAATTCCACATCGGACTTCTCTCTCCAAGCAGATACGGAAGATATAGTATTGATTCACTATGACGGTGAGATTGGCAGAGTAGGGTGTCGAGATAAGAATAGATATCACGATCGCTTTCTTTCATGGATCCAACACCATACAGAGTCTCCTTAATCCAGCTGTATGAGGTTCCGGCTGCTTGCATAGTACCGGACGGAAAGTAGAGCCCATTTACTGCATGCGCCCCAGAGAACACTCGCATTTCCTTCTCAAGTAGAGGCTCTTCTGTTATTGTGGAAATCCAGGCCGATGACCCGAGATAAAGGTAAGTATCGCCCACTTCAACTGCGCCTGCTCCGACGGCCGCGCTACAACCGTCTCCTGCCCCGAGTATAACTTTGCATGAGCTTGGAAGGCCTAGGTCAGCCGCCACCTCTTTCCTTATTTCTCCAAGGTCTGTAATGGAAGCGTGCACATCTGGAAGCTTTGAGCTTTCAATTTCGAGAGCGGAAATCAGTTCTTCAGACCACGTAAGACTAGAGATATCAAATAGAGCTGTCATTACGGCATCGGAAAAATCTGTCGCGAACCTTCCTGTCAGGCGAAGATTTATGTAATCCTTTGCTTGAAGAAACTTGAAAGTTCTTTCATAGAGATCGGGTTCGTACTTTTTCAGCCAGGCTATCTTCAACCCCTGATATGTTGGTGAGAGCCTGGAACCGGTTATTTTGTACAGATCGCTTGCCGGAACTTTCGCTAGAAGTTCTCTTACCTGTTCGCTGCTTCTCGAATCTGCCCAAATTATTGACCTTCTGAGCAGTTTGCCCGATCTATCTACCGGCACTACTGCCATCATCTGGCCGCTAATACTGAGTGCAGAGATTTCTTTTCTGTCGATTTCTGCCATCTGGACGATTTCGGAGGTAGTCTTGCAGAAGGCAGTCCACCATGCCTCAGGATCTTGCTCAACCATTCCGGGTCCGGGGTAGAAGGTTTCATAACCGGCGAATGATGAAGCGACGAGAGAACCTGTTTGGCTGAACAAAGTCGCTTTATCTCCAGTTGTTCCCAGGTCATGTGCCATTATATACTTCAAGGGAAAACCTCGCTTTCAGAGAGAATGGTTGCTCATGATTTCAGAGGGACCCATTCACGGTCTTCAATAGAATCCCAATCGGCCTCAAAATTGTCGATCGCCTTCAATGTACCGCTGTGCGAAAAGAACTCGTTGTACATAGCTACAGGAAGCGACATTCCGTAAATGGGTAGCTCCGCCATCTTTGAGATCTGTGTCAGGGTCTTGAAGCTTGCGGCAATCAACTTCGTCTCGTAGTCGCCGTTGGACAAGACTTTCTGCATACTACCGACAACAGAGAGATCTATTCCCAGATTTTCGATCCTGTTCGCATATGGCGCCACATAGTCGGCGCCTGCCTCTGCAGACATCAGCACTTGAGGAACGGAGAAGACCCCCGTAATCAAAGTATTTATATTCATCTTCTTGAATTCTCTCAAGACCATTATGCCCGTTCGGGAGAAGGGGATTTTGAGAATTATCCTTTCGGGGTCTAGCCGGAAGAGTTCCTGCCCCTCCTTGAGAACTTCATCGTGACCTCTCGAGGCACACTGGACAAAGATAGAACCCGTGAACCTATTCAACATATCTTTTATGACTTCGAGCGGTTTTCTTCCCGTTCTCTTCAGAATACTGGGATTAGTACTTATGCCGGAAAAGACCCCTAAATCGAACAACTCGCCTATGGCCTGGACGTTTCCATCATCTATAAACAGTTTCATTTATGCCTCCATTCTTATTTTTTTCATGCAAGATCGGTTCTCCCAGGGTATTTTTCGGTAAATTCCCTGTATATTGCCACCGCACTGCTGGAACCGAAGATATCCGCTCCCGCAGCCATGAATTCCTCAACTTGAGAGAGAGATTTCACTCCTCCCGATACCTTTATTCCCTTCTCATCTCCCACGACTCTCTTGATAATCCTGACGTCCTCTAC
>NZ_JFHJ01000031.1:0-2276 GCF_003666285.1 Mesotoga sp. HF07.pep.5.2.highcov
CCCCTTTACTCCAAGAAGACAATCGGTTCGTGATCAACAATGAAACCGTCAACCGAACCATTGTCTACATCTCTGAAAGCGGGATTTGGTAAGTCAGGATAAGTGCCGTACGTATCCCAGTAACCTTCGTACGCCAGTCCCACGGCAATGTCTTCACCTTCGAAATCTTCAGGAACCGAGAAAGTGAGAGTCGCGAAAACATCATCGGTTGCTTCAGCTTCATCTGTACCGTTTAGGAAGGCTTTGTAAAGGGTGACAGCCTCATCACTGCTCTTGAATGTTCCAACATCCTTCAGACCTGTCATGAAGTTTCCGAATTCGACGCTTTCGAGAACCAAACCTTCGCTGTTCCACAGAGAGAGTTGAATATATCTGACATCATACAGATCGGCAAAACTCGCAACATTCTCTGTCAAGATGCCAACTGTAAATGAATCGCCGGGTCCTATATCGCTGTCAGGAGTTGAAAGGCTGATCACAGGTTTTTCATCGGAGTCATACCTCTCTCGTAAGGCAAAAGCCTTGTAAGCTTCTCCGTAGTCGTTAAGCGTGTATCCGAAAACGTGGGCTTCTATCCAGCGAGCATAGACTGTGTTGAGATCAAATCCAACTTCAGCAAACGGGTAGAACTGAACGTAGCCGCTATAGGGCCCCTCTACGCCCAAATAGTAAGCTGTTATTGATTCTTCACCATACTCGAATCCGTAAGGCACCCATATGGTGCTCTTATCTATCAAGTAACCAGGAAGATACACATATGTCTGGAGATCGGGCCTGTCATTCGGTATTTCTTCCCATGTGTCATACTTGCCATCATCATTGGTGTCTAGCAGGTTCAGGCGCTTCCTTACCGTTACCTCTTCGGCAGGGACAATTTCCTCTGAAGCAGTCTTGTAAAATCTAATGCCGAAAGCCTCATCTTCGATATACTGGAAGTAGTCGCTGTAGTCAAAGTACATCAATCCGGCTCCAGACTGGAAGAGTTCTCTCTTGAGATTCGTGGCTTTGAAAGAAATCGTCTCCTTCGATTGAGCACCCATCGAATCGGTTGCTACAACCTCTGCGATGTACTTTCCTTCTTCGTCTAGAGCGTACACCGCTTCGCCGGTGTCTACCACAGACAGAACTTCAGCCCCATCCTTGTAGAGCTTGAACTGAGAAGTTACTTCCGTGTCATCAAAGTCAGTTACTTCCCACTCGAAAGTGACAAGCGTCATCGGAGCAATTTCCTGCCCTTCCGAAACGGAGCCTGTCAACGATATTACCGGTGGATTGTTGATCTTAAAGCAGCCGGAGACAAATAGCATGAATCCCAGCAGAAGAGTAATCAACAACGTTTTCTTCATTTTCTTACCCCCTTTTCAAAGATTTCGAGTTCAAACAATTATACATTCACAGGCGCCAATTCTGAAAACCCCATTTGTGAACAATTCTGCTTTCATGGCTTGAAAACATGATTTCTGCTTTGTCTAGATCCTACCTGACACCGTCGGAAAATCTCTGAAAAACTTCGATAAAGGACTCGGCAACATGCTTTTCAATGAAGAGATTTACTTCACTTTCAACCGGGTTCTTCATCCCAAATTCAGTAACACTCCCATGTTATAATCCATCTAAGTTGCTTTTCTAAAGCTTTACATTGATTCGGGGAGGTAGCACATGTACGATTTCAGGGCGATCGAAAAGAAATGGCAGGAATATTACGCTAAGGAGAAACCATTCAATATAGACCTTGAGAAGGCCGAACGACCCTTCTACAACCTCATGATGTTTCCCTATCCCTCCGCAGCCGGACTTCACATAGGAAATATGTTTTCCTTCATAGGTTCGGATGTATATGGAAGGTTCATGAAACTGAAGGGCTATGATGTATTTGAACCGATCGGCTTCGATGCCTTTGGAATTCATAGCGAGAACTACGCTTTGAAAGTTGGTAGACATCCCGCAGAACTCACCCCGAAGAGCATAGAGTATTTCAGAGAAGAGCAGCTGAAAAAGATCGGGAATATCTTCGATTGGAACAGCGAAGTGATAACCTCTTCTCCAGAGTACTACAAGTGGACGCAGTGGATATTCATACAGTTATTCAAGAATGGACTCGCAGAAAAGCGTTCTTCAAATGTGAACTGGTGTCCATCGTGCAAAACGGTGCTTGCTGATGAACAGGTTATCGATGGTCGTTGTGAAAGGTGCAACAGCGAAGTTGAGAAGCGTGAGATGAGTCAGTGGTTCTTCAAAATCACAGAGTACGCAGAGAAGCTGCTGTCTAACCTGGA
>NZ_JFHJ01000588.1:0-1185 GCF_003666285.1 Mesotoga sp. HF07.pep.5.2.highcov
CATTACTCTTGATCTGATTGAATCTTCAATGATGTTTGAGTAAGTCTCCCTTTCTCTGTAATGAACCTTTCTTTCTCTTCCTCTCATCTTCCTCACCTCCTTCATAGGTAATGTGGGAAGGACTCTCCTGCCAGTTTCTCTTTGAACTTTCTGATTGCTCTTTCTATGGACGCTGGATCTTTCACTTTTCTCATTCTCACACCTCCTTTTTATTAATCTCTGCTTCGACATTAATAATATATCACATAAAATAATAAAAAGTCAAGAGAGAAACTAAAACAATCTTAGATAAATATAATTATTATTGGAAAGTGGATAAGTATTTCTTCCAGAACAAGAAAAAAGTTCAATGTAATAGATCATGTAGAATTTTGAATGGGGATTTGTCAACTGATTAGATGGTTAAGGATCCAAAGATTCGAGGAATGTTGGAATAGTTATGATCCAGACTTTATAATTTCTAATTGGAACATGGAGAATTGAGATTGATTAAGGGCAGTAGGTAGAGTCTGCAAAAGCATGGACATCAAATGTATAATCAAGGAAAGACAGGGGGCACTTGCGGAATGGTTAAACGTGCTAAATGAATGCATAATTTGTGGTTCTGAAACGCGAGAGATCTATAATCGCACATTAAAGGTGAAATATCACCACTGCGGAAACTGTGAGTTCATCTCGAAGGATCCGGCCGATTGGATTTCAGAAGAAGAAGAGCTGAAGATCTATAATAGGCACAATAATAGCATCGAGGACCCGCGATACGTTGCGTTTTTCAAAGATTTCATCGATTCTGCAGTTGTGCCTTTCCTCTCAAAAGGAAGAAGAGGATTTGATTTTGGAAGTGGTCCATCGCCTGTGCTTGCAACTATACTTGAAAGGGATTACGGCTTCAAAATGGACATCTATGATCTTTACTTCTCGCCAAATGAGGTCTTTAAGGGGAAAAAATACAATCTAATCACCTCAACTGAGGTTTTCGAACACCTTGCGGAACCCGTAAAGTATTTTAGAATGCTTTCGGGCTATCTTGAGCATGATGGATTGCTTTCAGTCATGACTCTTTTTCATCCACAAGATCATCAGCAGTTTCTTGACTGGTACTACATGAGAGATATGAGTCATATATCCTTTTATACTGTCAGAACAATGCAAGTAATTTCCGATCTTGTCGGACTTGAGTTTGTT
>NZ_JFHJ01000504.1:0-730 GCF_003666285.1 Mesotoga sp. HF07.pep.5.2.highcov
CTACCGGAGAGCTCGTTTCTTTCTTTAGTTCCTCGTATCCAAGTAGATGGGCATTGATTAGATTGTCGCGGGCTACCCCCGCCAGTTCGGGCCTGATTATCGAGGGAGGGAATCCGGAGGCCCTGTTTCTGTAGCCAAGCGTAGCCAAGACGTTCGGTTCATTCTCGGTCGACCACATGTCGACGATATCTCCAAGTCTCCTTCCACAGAGGCCGGCGAATTTACGGAATTCCTCCGCAGCGCGGGGATCGGCCCAGCCCCCGGCGGTGAAATCGGAGTATCTGTTGACCCTAATCGGTTCGTGGAGCCAAATGGGGAGTGAGAAATGGTTGAGATTGACTATCACCTTCATTCCTCGGTTTCTTATGTCCCCGATGATCCCTCTGTAATGCTCTATCGCTTCAGTGTTGCATATGTCATCCAAATCATCTGCCCATCTCTCGAAAGTCGGCTTGGGGAGGATTCTAGACCACTCAAGGCCTATTCGTATTATATTCATTCCCGCGTCGGCCGCAAGTCTGTGGAACTCCTCGAAACCTGTCCAGTAATTCGGCCCGCTTTCGGGAAACGTCCCGCTGACTATCCCGTTTTCGATGTTCAATTTATCATGAGCCCAGAAGTACCAATCCGAGCCGCGGTCGATGCTCTCGGGAGAGTTTCTACCCATTTCAAACTGAAATCCCGAAAGAGAGGCACCGAACAGGAAATCTTCGCCAAACATGTCTTCATC
>NZ_JFHJ01000400.1:0-3054 GCF_003666285.1 Mesotoga sp. HF07.pep.5.2.highcov
CCTCCGTTTTCCGTAGGGAAGGCATTTATTCCAGGGAAACTGCCGATAATATTCGAGACCAGAATGAAAAGGAAAAGTGAGGCCGCAATATCGAAGATCGGCCTGACGTATTCCTTTCTAGTCACTGAATCCTTCACAAGATCGTAAACGTATTCGAGGAGAGACTCGAGAAGACTCTGTTTCTTACCCGGGATAATCTTGAAGACCTTCACTCTTGTTACCATAAATATTATCAGACCCATTACTACCCAGGTCATGATTATCGTTAAGGGGTTTACCCTGCTGAGAGGACCTTCTCCAAAGGGAAGCTGATAGATCCATCGCTGACCAACGCCCTCAAGCTGGAACTTGTAGTCTGTGACAACCATATATATGAGAACGGCGATATATCCTCCAGAAATAACTCCGAGGAATATCTTGTCGGATTTAGTGAGATTAAGATTCACAGAGCCACCTCCCAAAGGCTATTGCTGCGATTTTAAGATTCATGATTCCGAGAAAACTTCCTAAGAAGAACCCGGGTGAAACTGTAGATGCAGTTGCAAAACAAATGCCATAGAAGGCGTATCTTACGAGGAAACCGGTCGGGGCTCTCTTTTTCTCGGTTATCATGATATGTGCATCGTAATTTATCAGCAGCAGAGCTAGCAAGGAAAATGCAGTTCCGTAAAAGACACCCAGTTCAGAACCGGGAAGCGGTATAAAGGCAAGGATACCGCTTTCAACTATTGCCAGGGCTGCCAGTATTGTCGCTGTTTTTATCATCATTGTCCTTGTCTCTATCATATCGTTCTGCCTCTTTCAATAGATATCTTATTCCATTATATATGCCCGAGAAGGCTCCGAAAAGTAGGAAAAAAGAAATCCATACCTTACCCATTCCGAGGAACCTATACAGTAGGTATCCTATACCCCCCGAAACCACTATGTTCGCGATCACAATAACTGCAAACTGATAAAGCGTTGACAGCGCCGTCCAGTTTATTTTGTTTTTCTCATTCAAAGGGGTGACGTCTCCCTTTCAGCACCAGTAATCACCTACAGAGATTTCAATATCCAGGGGAACGCTCAGTTCTACAACCTCAGACATTCCCTCCTTAAGAATCTCTTTCAGCTTTTCAATCTCCTTCTCTGGAGCTTCATAGACCATTTCATCGTGTACCTGGAGAATAGCAAAGCTTTCCATTTCTTTTTCTTTCAGCAGGTTATAGATCTTTATCATGGCCATCTTCATTATGTCAGCAGCCGTTCCCTGAATGGGCGTATTGATAGCTATTCTCTCGCCTTCCTGGATTACGTTTCTATTCTTAGTCTTAAACTGAGGGATCTCCCGCTTTCTGCCAAACATCGTCCTCACAAAGCACTTTTCTTTGGCCTCAGAAATTGTGTCCCTAATGAAGGCCCTTACCTCAGGAAAGGCTTTGAAATAATTCGAAATCATCTCTTCGGCAACATTTGTGGGAATCCTTAGTCTGCTTGCCAGTCCGTAGGAAGAGATTCCGTATATTATAGAGAAGTTTATCATCTTCCCTATTCTTCTCTGCTCTTCACTTACTTCGCTTTCTTCAATTCCGTAAAGATTTGATGCCGTTAAACTGTGTACATCTTTGTCGTTTTTAAAAGCGTCAAGAAGCTGCTTGTCCTGGCTTAGGTGTGCGAGAATCCTAAGTTCGATCTGGGAGTAATCTGCGCTCACAATCTTCCAGCCCTTCTTCTGAGGAATGACGCATTTCCTGATTTCTTTTCCCTCTTCGTCCCTAATGGTAGATTCTGCATATTTGGGTTGCTGCTTGACAGTCTTCCCGTCCCCGTTCCCGTCTGGTGATAGCTGGTGTGAATTCTTCCTGTCACTTTGTTGACGAGTTCGGGAAGCGAGTCCAGGTAAGTCGATTTCAGCTTCTGGTACTTCCTATAATCGAGGAGCTTCTGCACCGCAGGATGTTCATCTGCGATTTCTTCCAAAGCGTCGGCGCTCGTCGAGTAGGAGCCACCCTTCGTTTTTTTTGAAGGTGTGAGGCCTAGTCTTTCAAAGAGCACCTTCCCGACCTGTGAAGGAGAGTTGGGATTGAACTGCTCTCCCGTAAGGTCAAACAACTCCTCGAGGATTTTATCGAGAATCTTTCCGTACTTCTCTGAAAGGTTTTTGAGCGAAGGAACGTCGAAGTAAACACCATTTAGTTCGAGGTCGGCAAGCACCGGAATTAGTGCCAGTTCGACCTTTCTAAATATCTCTTCAAGTTCCTGTTCATATATCTTTTTTCTAAGAACCGAAGAAAGCCTGAGCGAAATATCCGCGTCCTCCACCGAATAGCGGGCAGCCTCTTCCAGAGGTACCTTGGTGAAATCATCGCCCAGTTGATTTTTCTTCATTAGATCCTCGAATTTTATCGTTTTGTACCCGAGGAATTTCATCGCTAGCTCATCGAGATTGAACCTCTTTGCATCTGGAGAAAGGAGATATGCAGCCAGCATCGTGTCAAAGTCGGGAACAACTGGATGGATACCGTTGACTGCTAAGACAGAATAATCGAATTTCAAATTCTGCCCGATTATCTTAGTCGACCTATCTTCAAGAAGCTTCTTAAGATTTTTCAGGACATAGTCTCGGTCTGCCTGCCACCCGTCAGACTCGTGTGCAATCGGAATGTAGTAACCGGACCCCTCATCGATGGAAATCGAGACTCCTACGATCTTCGCGCAATGAGGATCGAGAGAGGAAGTCTCGAGATCTATTGCGAATATTGGGTTGGAAACCAGTTTCTCGAAAAGCCTCTCGAGTTCATTTTCGCTCTTGACTAGTCTGTATCCATCTATCTCTGCAAAAGAATCATCGGCCTTATCGGTTAGGTTGAATTCATTCATCATAGATGAGAATTCGAGTTTTAGGAAGATCTTTCGCAAATCGTTCTTTCTGAAACCCTCATACTTTATGTCGTCGAGCTCTATGTTCAGATCCTCATTGTCAAGTAGCTTTACAAGCTCCATCGAAAGTTCAAGCGAGCTTCTGCCGTCTATCAACTTCTTTCTCAGTCCAGGGCTGAGTTTCCTGATGTT
>NZ_JFHJ01000083.1:0-5892 GCF_003666285.1 Mesotoga sp. HF07.pep.5.2.highcov
CCAACGATCTTTACCGGTCTGACCTTTGCAAAACTCTCTGCTACTGGCGCGTCGAGAACAATGGCATCGATGTTCTTGTTTACAAGATCTGTCATGGCAAGAACATAAGTGTCGTATCTCTTAAAATCACCGGTAAGAATCTTGGTTTTGACTAGATTGTCTTCAACCCAGAGATCACCGGTCGTGCCCGTCTGGACACCGATGTTATGTTTCCCAAACAGAACTGTCACAGTCAATTCGCTGTCATCCCTTACAACAACACTCTGATCAGCTGTCCAGTATGGTTTCGAGAATGACACTACTTCTTCTCTTTCTGGTGTAATCGTCATTCCTGAAATAACTATGTCGATATTTCCGGAAGCTAGAGCAGCGATTAGCGAATCAAAACTCATATCTCTGATTTCAATTTCGAAATCCATTTCTTCAGCGATAGCTTTGATCAGATCGATGTCGAATCCCACAAATTCACCATTCTCTACGTACTCAAATGGTGGAAAGTCAGCGCTTGTTCCAACCACGTACTTTGCTCCAAATCCGAACCCAGTCGAAACCAGTAGAGCTAGTAACACTAGTAAAGCCTTTTTCATGATACCCCTCCTTATGCTCAAAGATGAAGTGATTGTATATCAACATGCTTTCATTAGAACGAACTGTGCGTGCAGCTTTCGAAAAGAATCAAGAAAGGTTTGGCAACAATGAGTTACAGTGTAGCCATGACCTCTCTTCTTTGATTCGAAAAATGAAATGAAAAAGCTGTCCAAGTTGCCAGTCCGGTGTTCAAGATATACACCTTCTTGAGTTATGACTACTCATAGACATTATACCCTTTAGAAACACTTGAGCCAAAAACAACTGTTAACATGGTGATGGTGATGGAGATGAAAATCGGTATTGCATTGAGTGGCGGTGTCGACAGTGCCGTAGCGGCCGCTCGATTGATTAGACAGGGAAACGACGTAATTGGTTATCACATGATAGTTCTTGAGGGCAACCCGCTAGCAAATGCGGCTGCCGATGATGCAAAAGCCGTTGCCGACCATCTCGGTATAGAGCTGAAGATTGTAGATTTGCGCGAGGAGTTTAGAAGGATACTCAATTACTTCACCACTTCTTACATGAGTGGGGAGACGCCAAATCCTTGCGTCGTATGCAACGATTCGATAAAATTCGGATTGCTACTCGAGCGTATGTTCTCTTTCGGAGAGGAGAAGATAGCCACAGGCCATTACGCAAGACTTGTCTCCCTGGATGAAAATGTTTTTTTGGCAAGAGCACTTGACAGAGCGAAGGATCAGTCGTATTTCCTTTCGAGAATCGGGAAGCACAAATTGCACGACATTCTCTTTCCTCTGGGTGAAATGACGAAGGAAGAAGTCAGGCAAGAGGCTTCGGGGATTGATCTTCCCGTCCACTCGAAGAAAGACTCTCAGGAGATCTGTTTCATTCCCGACGGAGACTACAGAAGCTTTCTGAAGTCGCGGGGGATAGAGGGTAATCCGGGACCTATAACGGATGAAAGCGGAATTCTATTGGGAAGACATACCGGACTTTCGGGATACACCATCGGGCAACGTAAGGGAATAGGTTTTTCTGGGAGAGATCGCTACTATGTAAAGAGGCTTGATTTGAAGAACAACAAACTCATTCTCGCCCAAAGGCAGAGTTTAATGTCAGAAGCCTTGGTTGCTAAAGATCCTAACTGGTATATAGACCCTGGAGAAGAATTCGATTGCCTCTGCAAAATAAGGAGCTCCATGAAACCTGTTTCTGCCAAAGTGACCATCGTAAGTGGTGAGAAAATTAGAGTAGATTTTCAAGAGAAAGTGTGGGCGGTTACTCCTGGACAACTTGCCGTCTTCTATATCGACGATCTGGTAGTAGGAAGCGCGTTCATTGAGGAAAACTGTATTCTTGAAAGTGAAGGGAACACGTGATAGAATTTTGCAGACAGGAAGTAGTTCAGTTGGAAGAACGCTGGTTTCGGGAACCAGAGGTCCGGGGTTCGAGTCCCCGCTTCCTGACCAGAGCAGGCCCATCAGGGTCTGTTTCTTTTTTTTTTGGGACCTAGGGAAATTACTTGACTCTCCAGATGATCGTTTGTTTGAGTTGATCTGCTAAAATTTGCTCACAGAGTTTTGTTCTCTTTGTCTTCTCCTCTGATCGATCGATCTGGAGGTGGATCTTATGAAAAGGATAGGCTTCCTATTTTTATTATTCTCACTTTTTCTGATCACAACTGTTTATTCGAAAACGCTTGAACTGAAAAGCTGGCAAATATGGGATTTCAGCTACAACGGCATTCATGGGGTTTGCTGCGCCGTCAGCGTCAAGGACGGAGAGATCCCCGTCACGGGACTCTCATTTGAAGACTTCACCATAACCGAGACTCTCGTGGACGGGTACGGGGAGGTTTTGTCAAAGGCCAAAATTGCTCCGGAGCAGAGAGAAGACCAGTTTGATGGCATTGGATTCTGGGAAAGGTCTGTATCTTCCTCAAAAATCGATCTGGTCTTTCTCATAGATAAGACTGGCTCAATGGCGGATCAAATCGAGTCGGTTAAGTCAGAACTGAAGAAATTTGTGAATCGACTCGAAGCTGATGGATGTGACTTCAGGGTGGCGGTTCTGCTATTTGAAGCAGCGTTACTGGAAGAGCCCGGAAGAAAATCACCCGATTATCCGTTTTATGGAGCTATGGAAATGGACGAACTTCTCCTCGCTATCGAGGAAATCGAAACGGCAGGCGAATGGCATATAAACACCTGGAGTTATGATGCAATCCTCTTCAGCAGTCAGCTTGAATTCCGTGAAGACTCCAGAGCAGTTTTAGTAGTCATTACAGACACTCTTCCGGAGACCGTTCACGGACCATTCTGGTACTTTTCCGGAGGCAGTGTTGCAACGAAAAGAGCCGTGGAAATCGCGCTGGAAGAAAGGGGCATTGAGCTGGAATACTTCCAGCCCGAGGAGTCTGAACTGGCGCACATGGAGAATTATAACAGGCTCATAAACCCCGCATTGAGCGAGTCGAATTTTGACCATCTGGTAGGAGCCGTTTCTCTCGGCTGGCCATTCAAACAGGATCTCATCAAAGTCGATGCGCTGCCCGTTTCTGAATCGATTTATTACCTCTCCTGGAATTCTGGTCTTGATGAGATTACAGATTACTATCGGAAAGAAGGTTTCAAAGTTGAAGTGGACGTAAAATGTGGTGATGAGCATGTCTCTTTATCGTATTCGCCATTTTTCGATGAAGAAGGCTATCTTCAGAGTTCAGAGGACTACCACCTTCCCGTTCTCGATGAAGAGGGTAATCAGTTGCCCGACAAAGCCGTAGAAATGGGTTTGCTGAGAGAGTTGGGTGACCTGAAAGCATTCAGCGGGAACTATGCTACGAAAGATGGAGTTCTGCAGTTGCGGTCGGTTGATCCGGGGGATTACCTATACAGACTCTATGCATATGGAAGAAGTTCTTACAGCTATTCCACACTTCGGCTAAAAGGTACAGGGAAAATTTCATTCGTTCAGGGAGAAGTGATACCGGATTTTGTTGTTGCCCGTACGGGCGATGCATTTCTCGAGTCGGTTAAGATCAGAGGCCTCATGGATGAATTTGTAAGCAACAAGATCGCCGTGAATGAATCTAAAGAGTTTGCAGAAAAGTCGTTGAAATGGATAGATGCGGTCGCTTCTGACGGACTGAACCTAAGGGAAATGGAAGCCCTTAAGAGAGTTTACGTTTCAGTTGGGGCGTTTTTAAATGGAATGGCTTACGCAGCAATAGAATCCGAACGGGTAGAGAGTGATCTGCTGCAGATGGTGCGTGATACGAGGAGCATGACGCGAAAGGCAGGGCATCGATTACAGGGTATGGGGTCTCGTGAAGAGAACCGGCAATCAATTCAGGTTTCAATGCAACTGAGGAAGTTATCCCGGCATGACTTTTTGAAACTCCCTCACTTTGTCATCCCGAACTCGTTTCGGGATCCGGGTTTGATCCTCTCTGAGGACGGTGGACCGCTGACGGACAACGTAGCCTTCAGCAGCGATCAGCGGGTCTTCGTTCTTAAGCGTGCAGCTGCTCTTAGAAGGGGATGCTGAAACAAGTTCAGATGCAGAGGAAGTGGCCGCAATGATATCTTCTGCAAAGAACATAATACTCTCCACCGCTTCGATTATCGCCGACATTATCTCGGGTAACTGGAGCGGCGTGGCACAGCAGATATCAATCGAAGCACTGCTGGATGAGTTCGTAGATTATGTGAAAAACGACCTGCTCGACGATGTGCTTGAGGCCGTGAAAGATAAGCTCAGGGCATACCTTTCCGATCCTTCAAAGGCCGAGGAGCTTCTGAGTCTAGTAAAGGGTGACATGCTCGGATGGGTAAAAGACGGCGAAGACTCGGATGAAGGAAGCGTCAGGGATGAAATCCGGCAGGTAGTCTATACCGACCTCACTTACCGCAATTTCACAAAACCGGTAATAAGAGAGCTTGAGGAGTCTCTGTCGGGGGCGGCTCGCCTGGCTTCGCTGTCAATTTCAGATCTCGATCTCTACGCTGCGAGCTGGAGTATGAACAGGGATTTCGCAAGCATGAGAAGTGAAGTGATGGGGCCTCTGCAAGACTGGTCGTTCGAGGTTCTCGGAGAGCATGAGAGAATCGACAACTGGGAAACGATCCTCGAGATCTTCGAAGAGACGGTTCCTCTGATTGTGGAGCTTCTGAGGCTCATGGAGTACAAAAACCCCGTTCTAGGCGATATTGCAGAGGAGCTGTCGAAGCTCTCTTATGTGCTGGATGCCGTAGGTCTCCTTACTCTGGCATATGAAGTGTCATTGAAAGCCGATCAGCTCACAACGATGGCAGGAAAGCTTGATAGAGTCAACGACTATCTCTTTCTCGAGGCCGGTTACTAGAGGTCTCTCATCAGTATCTTTTCATCATCGTCCCACTCCCCAGTATCGACGAAGCCCAGCTTCAGGTAGAAGTGGAGCGGGGAAGGATCATTGACTATGCAAGAGGTGAAGAGCTTCTCGTAACCCTGGGCCTTGAGATACTCAATCAACAAGAGGATAGCGTCTCTTCCATATCCCATCTTCTGATACTTGCCGCCGATCATGAAGCGCCACATGGAGGCGTGCTTAACATCTTTCATTCTCGGATCGGGTGTGAAGTCCAGCATAATGAAGCCCACCATGTCATCTCCTGCATAGATTGCACGGAACCAGGCATTCTTTGCAAAGTGGGCTTGAGCGATCGAAACTGCATTTGAGGCCACGGCTCTTTCCTGTCCTTTGAGTAAGGTACCACTCAAACGGATAGCGTCGAGTACCGTCTCCTCTGTTATCTCTTCGAATCTAACTATATGTTCCATGACTCCTCCTGATTTCTAGCGATATATTTCGCTCTAGTCGAAACAAAGACCAAATATTGGAGCCGCGCCGAAAACATTCTTGGCAGGTTGGCCTTTCCGAAAACACTCTTCCTTGCTGCATTATATCATTGAGCTGCAATCAAGCCACATCATGCCCCTGCACAAATTGTTTTCTCTCAGCAGCTGCTTTTGGGTTCCACTTCTTGTATCCCTGAACATTTAGAAGGAACATCCGGCCACATTCACAGAGCGCTTCGTAACTGGGTTAGCGCTGCAGACATCCTCCAGTGGTTTATGCAGGCTTCCGGTCTTTCTAATCGTTTCATCCTCACATGAAAAGTATTTAGTCGGCTCAATAATCCTGGCAGATCTCGATCCGTTTTTCATTGCTTCGAACCGGGGTGATTCAGATCTCTGCGGGTAACGGTTCGCTTATAGTAGAATTATCGGATGGTATACTTCTTATTATCGGATTGAGCGGGAAGTTGCTAACCAAATGCTGAGGTGAGAGTTGGA
>NZ_JFHJ01000399.1:0-2429 GCF_003666285.1 Mesotoga sp. HF07.pep.5.2.highcov
GAGTCTGTCCCTAAAGGAAGGTCAGTATGAGCATATTAACTACAGCTCAATTCAGTGATCTCCAGTCGTTAGAAAAGGGCTTTCCTATACATGGAAAAACTCTGCTTAACAGTGAAGTTTGCTTTATCAGGCCTGGGATAGATCAATTCATCCGGCAATTAGTTTTTTCACATTTCTTCATCTCTTTGCATAACGCTGGAAAACGTACGATGTATTAATTTATATTGTTTTACTACACATGCTAGAGGTGGTATATGGATAGAGAGACAGTAAAAGTGACCCTCCTGGCCGAGGCACTGGAGATGAGCAGGAATTCCTCTATTGAATGTCGTAGTCTCGAAGGCCTTGAGTCATTCTTTGACAGAAACACAGCAATAGAGCTTGCAAAGGGACTTAAGGATGGATTCTCTCTTGAAATCCCCCTGGAAGTGATAATAAGCAACGGATTCTTCAGGGGTTATCTTGCCGGTCTTATGCTTTCAGACAAGACTACTTCACATGTTGTCAAGGAAAAGATAGCCAAGATCCTTCTCGAAGATCTTCTTCGCACGCTGAATGAGGCAGAGGAAACTTCACCCGGTCAAGAAGAGAGTTTTCAGTCAGAAAGAGACTTGAAAAAGAGATTCTATTCCCTATTCGAAGAGAAGGAGCGCGAGGAATCTAGAGGACTTGTAAGAGAGAATTTCTCACTTTCCAGACATTTCATGAATAGTAAGCATTATATTCCTATTTACCTTTGGGGTAATGAATTGACGACTTTCATTTGCGAAAGCTTAGATTCGGAGCAGTTCAAGGGCTCCCTAAAGGAAGACTTGAGAAAGCTTGTACCTTCTGTGCTTGCATCATACTCGATGCCCGATACTATGGGTTCGTCAGTAGGACTTCGATTACCGTCGGTTGAGAGTTATTTGAGCTCGCAGTTCCCGATTCTGGCTTTGATAAGGAATCGAAAACTGAATCTTGATCAGGTGACTGAGTTCATCAAGAGCCTGTCTCACATTATATTTGGGGATATCTTGTTGGCGCCGGTTAGCATGGCAGCAGGTGGAAGGACGGAAGAGAAAGCAAGGGCAAAACTGATTATCAATAAGATGTTCGCTTCTATGAGTGATTCTGAACTCGGTATTATGTTGAATTCCTCCAGCTACGAGTCGAGAGACGGTTTTCTTTACGAAGTTGTCGTTTGCAATGATTTCAGCAAAGTTTTCGATAGATTGAAGAATATTTTGAAAGGTATAGAAAAGAAGGCTTCCCTATTTTCCAATATGGCTATTGCGAGCGCCCTCCTGGACAAGGATGAGGCAACTGATTGGGTGGTAGAGTATGTCGCATATCTGAAGACGCTGGAGCCGACAATCGCAGTTGTACGATCGGGACTCTTGTTATGCATGAAATACGACTTTGAAGACGAGGAGCTCTTCAGCGAGAAGTTTTCTGAGATAACAGATGAGAAACCAGATCCGCCTTTGATCCGATCTCTTCTTCGGGATTCATTCGGTGATCTTGATGTGAGCTATGAACATATGGCAGACGAGTATTCTCATAGAACGGCGATTGATGGTGTAATTTCGAACTTGAAATCGATTAAGGAACCTAATTTCATTTCGTTCGAGAAGACCGGCAGTCTTGAGTATTCACGAGTGCCGATGTATACGCTGATAAACTCAGTGATAAGTCAGAACGATATCGATCATGCATTCGATACCATGGTAGCTTACTGCAAGAGGTACCGGTTCAACTTCGAGTTCATGAATACACTTCTCTTCCTTTCCACAAGAGAAACTGACGAACTGAAAAAGCTCCTTCAAGTTGCGGGCGAGCTCGCTTTGAACGTCCTCCACGATATCGTTGAAAAGGATAAATGGGCATCACTTATAGAGAACGAAGAGAGTCCATCCAACACCGAACTCCTGCAAGTCATCGAACATTATGTGGATAGCTTGATCGACCGGAAGGATTACAGGGAAGCACTGAGGGTTATCGAAGAAGTCTTTCCCCTTGTCGGCCCGGATGATTACGGCTACCTCCTGGCGAGCAAATTACTTGTGTGCTGGAGACTGAAAATGTTCGATGAATTGGCCAAAACAATGGAGTTTATGAACCACAGTGGTCATCCGAAGGCTCTTGCAGTACTGGCGCTGAAGAACTATGCCTACAGGGAGCTAGACAGAGCGGAAAAGATTCTTCTGAACATTCTTCGCCACTGCCCTGACTTCATCAAGTATCTGCTGGATGAAGAAGAAAACGATAAGAAGGACTTCGAGAAAGCAGAAAAAGGCGACCTCAGGAGTCAGAAAAGAGTCGATTCGCTGACTCTTGCAGAAGAGTTCAGAGGGGACTGGCTCAACCTGAGGGGCGGAAAAGAATGGCTGAAGAAGGTGCAGAAGGTTTTTGATGAAGTGAGGGACGGCAGTAATCTGCCGAAGAAC